>CAYSXG010000558.1:0-2699 GCA_964434895.1 uncultured Solibacteraceae bacterium
CCGAGGGAGGCTCGATCTTGTCGAGCTCCTCTTCGGTGAACAAAACGTATTGGTCCTTTTCGTACTCGTAGCCCTTTACGACTTCCGATCGCTCAACGATGCGGTTGTGGACAGGGCAAAACAAGGGCTGCTTGAGCCGCGAGTGACATTCTTTGTGGAGCTGATTGAAACTGATGCGCTCGCCGCGAGCGGCGGTAAACATCCGGACAGGTATGGAAATGAGGCCAAAGGTGAGGTGGCCTTTCCAAACAGTTGCGGCCATGCCGAAACTCCTTCGCCCGAGGGATTTAACGGGCCAGTTCGTAAGGGTAGTAAGCGGCTGGAGAGAATGCAAGGCGAATTCCTCGTGGGTGCTCATGTAGCAAAGCAAGTGGGCATGAAAGGTTGAAGCCTTCGAGTGTGACGCGGCGGAAGGACCCCCTCCGCGTTTTTGCATAAGCGTTGATTCTGCGGCGGTTGTGTGGGCTGACATAACGCAAGGAGAAATATAAAGTGGAAAAGGTACCCCCCAACCGGAATACCTCCTGTGGTCGAACTCGACCGCCGGCTTGGATCCGGGCCCCCCCCTCGCGCTGGAGATTGAACATGACGGGGCGGCCGGGGCTGAGGCTTTCCGGAGCCAGGCCCTGCTGGGCGAAGAGGCCCGCCCCCCCCCGCCGAGAGGTTCTCCACGGAGACCCGGACCACGTCCAGGCTTTCGCTCCCGAGGGTCCCCCCGGAACGCCCGCACTGGTCCGTCCGGTAGTGGCCCCGCAGCTCGTCGATCCCGATCCGCTCGGGCACCGCCAGGCGCACGAAGCGCTGCTTTTCCCCCTGCTCGTAGCCCAGCACTCGGGTGAAGCCGGCCCACATGCTCAGGGCCCAGGGGAAGCGGATCCTCAGGGCCTGCTGGGTCAGGGTGTTCTCCACCATGGACCGGCTCATGGTGGCCCACATCCGCAGCTCGTTCCCCTCCCGCCCCAGGAAGCGGGTCTCGAAGGCCAGGTAGGGGGAGGCCAGAAGGGCAGTGCGCTTGAGGTCGCAGAGCTCCGCGAGGACCCCGTCCAGGGCCGCTCCGGCCAGGCCCTCGGAACCCTCTGAAGTCGTCCGGTTCATGCCTGTTCCGTTTCCTTGGGGGCCAGGGGGCCCTCGCGGTCCTCGTAGTGGCGGCGCAGGATGCCCTGGACCAGCCGCTGGAAGAAGGCCCCCTTCCCGGGGCCCCACTGGTAGGTGGCCGAGGCCCGCAGCTCCGTGCCCAATTCCAGCAGGGGGGACATCTCCACGCCGGCCGTGCCCAGCACCATGAAGGGCACCCGGCTGGAGGTGGCCTCGATGAGGGTCTTCAGGCGGCGGCGCTCGTCCAGCCCCAGGGAAGGCACGTGGAAGAGGACCAGCATGGGATGCCGGGCCAGGCCCTCCTTCAGCCCTTGGACGTTGGGGGCCACCCGCTGAAGGGGCTGGACCTCCTTCAGGATCTCCCGCAGCTCCGCCCCCAGCTCCTCGCTCCCGGAGACCAGGACCAGGCCCTCCGGCTGGGCCGGCGTCACCAGGTTCACGCTTCCCGTGGGCACCACGTCCACGCCCCGGCGGGTCACCCGGTCCTTGTCCTCCTCCCGTTTCTGGAACACCCACCGCGACAGCAGGGACTGGACGGGGTCCTCCAGGGGCGGGGAAAAGGCCACCCCGAAGGTGCGCGAATCCACGTGCCGCACCAGGGCGGGGGCGTTGATCCGGATCTCGTCGGTGAGGGGGATGGTGAGGCTCAGGGAGTCCCCGGGCTGGAGCAGTTCCGGGGAGAGGTCCCGGGTGGCGAGGAGGCGGGCCCCGGTGGTGCTGATATCCACCAGGGCGGCGGTCCACAGGTCGTAGCGCTTGGTGCTCACCGTCGCGGACACGCGCCCCACGCGGTCCACCCGGTAGGAACCCCGCTGGTCGTCCTCGGCGAGCTGCTTGGGGAGGCTCAGGCGCAGGGATTTCCGCCCCTCCACGATGCCCAGGCCCAGCATGCGGGTGGAGCCGTCCAGGAAGCTGGCCCCGTGGGGAAAGCGGAAGCGGAGGTCCGCGTTCCGGAGCCCGTACATGGCATCCTCGCGGCTCATGGTGGCGGAGACGTGGAGGGCGTCCTCCTCCAGGGACAGGAAGTGGCTTTCGAAGCGCAGGTAGGGGGTGACCAGGATGAGGAATTCCCGACGGGCGCAGGCCTGGTCGAGGATGGACCTCACCAGTTCCTCCTTCTTGATGACGGCGCCTCCCGCCACGACCCATCGCCTCCTTCAGAACAATTGCCGTTTCACGATAGCTTGACCGCTCCTAAACTGGGGAATTGGCCTCGAGCCGTTTTCCATGTCGAACCCCCTGCCCCGCACCCTCCTCGTGTACAGCGCCCCTCGAAGCGGTTTCGGGGACGAATGGATGACCTTCCTCCCCATAGGTCTCGGCTTCCTCCAGGCGATGCTCAAGTCCAAAGGGCTTCCCTGCCGCCTGGCCAACCTTTCCGGCAAATCCCGCAAGGAGATCCTGGCCTACTTCCGGCAGCAGCAGGCGGACGTGGTGGGCGTGAGCATGTTCACCTTCAACCGCAAGCGCAGCTACGAGCTGCTGCAGCTGGCCCGGGAGGCCCGCCCATCGGCGATCACCCTCGCGGGGGGCCCCCACCCCACCCACCTGGCCCCGGAGGTCCTCGAGGCCTGCCCCCCCCTGGACCCCATCCTCCAGGGCCG
>CAYSXG010000559.1:0-2698 GCA_964434895.1 uncultured Solibacteraceae bacterium
AGTCCACCGGAGCGTGGAGGTAACCGATCGGGCCCTCCAGGGAGAGCCGGCTCACTTCCTCCGTGGTGTTCTGGTGAGCGGAGACAAAAAGGAGGGGGGTCCTCCGGCTGAAGGGCTTCTTCCGGAGGCAGGCCGCCGTCTCCAGGCCGTCCATGATCGGCATCCGGACGTCCAGAAGAATGACGGAAAAGCGCATGCGGCTGACCAGGGCCAGCGCCTCTTCACCCGAGGAGGCGAGAGAGGTGCGGAAGCCCAGGGGATCAAAGAGGGCCTTGAACGCAGACCGGTTGGCCTGATGATCGTCGACGACCAGGATCGAATCCCCGGAAGGGGTACCAACCCGTGTCTGGGGCCCCCCTTTCGAGCAAGGGGAGACGGGCGAAAGCGCCTACTTCCGCTGCGCCAACCGCGGGAAGCAGAGCCGCGTCCTGGATTTTCACGCACCCGCAGACAGGGCCGCCCTGCTCGAGCTGATCCGGGAGGCGGACGTCCTGGTGGAGAACTTCCCCCCGGACTCCGCCGAACGCCTGGGCCTCACCTGGGAACAGCTCCACGCCCAGCACCCCAAGCTCATCCTCGCCTCCGTGCGGGGCTTCGCCTCCGACGTGCCCGCGGCTCGGCGGGCGGGCTACGACTTCATCATCCAGGCCGAAAGCGGCTGGATGAGCATCACCGGGGAACCCGACGGGCGCCCCATGAAGATCGGGGTGGCCCTGGTGGACGTCCTCGCGTCCCTCTACTGCGCCAACGGCATCCAGGCGGCCCTCCTGCACCGCGAGCGCACCGGGGAGGCCCTCCACGTGGAGGTCCCGCTGATGGAGGCGGCCCTCTCGGGCCTGGTCAACGTGGCCGCGGGCACCCTCATGACCGGCGGCGCCCCCCTCCGCTACGGCAACGCCCATCCCCAGATCGTGCCTTACCAGACCTTCCGGTGCCGGGACGGGGAGGTGGCCATCGGCGTGGGCAGCGACAAGCAGTTCGAGCTGCTGGCCCTCTGGCTGGGGCTGGACCTCGAAGCCCACCCCCAGTGGCGGAAAAACCGGGGCCGGGTGGAGGAGCGGGAGGCCGTGACCCGGGCCATCGAAGCGCGGCTGGCCCCCTTGGCCGTGGCCGAGGTGGTGGCCTTCTGCGAACCCAACGCCATCCCCGCCAGCTTCGTGCGGACCGTGGACGACGTGCTCTTCCGCCAGGCGGGGCATCTGCACCGCCTCATCCAGCCCCTCTACGAGGCGGAAACCGGCGCCATGGTGCCGACCCTCGCCTCCCCCGTGATCGTGAACGGCCTGCGGATGTGCGCCCAAGGCCCGCCACCGCGATGGAAGGCCCGATGAAGCGCCCCCTCCTCCTCCCATTGGCCGCCCAGCCCCTCCGGGGCCGGGAGGGGGCCGCCCGGGAGGAGGACGCGGCCCTGCGGCTTCGGCAGGCCTGGGGCCTGGTGGTGGGCCCCGCCCTGCGCTCCCGCACCCGCCTGCTGCGCATCAAGGAGGGCCGGCTCCTGGTGGGCTGCTGGCAGGCCGAGTGGCTGGGCTCGGCGAGGGAGGCCGCGGAGGCGGCCTGGCCCCAAGTGAGGGAGCGCGTCCAGCGGCTCCTGGGGATCCGGCTGCGGGGCCTGGAACTGGTGCCCTGCGACCCGCCGGATCCACAACCGGAAGCCGCCGTCGAGAAGGACCCCCTCGAGGCCCTTCTCAGGAAATACCGGGAGCTGGGTCGGGGGAAAATCCCCTAGGAGCCTAGTGGGGCGCCTTCGCGAAGGCCGGGTCGTCCTCGTCCATGGGGTGCTGGTCGAAGACGAGGTTCATCCAGTAGCCCTTTTCCTCGAAGAGCAGATCGTTGACCTTGAGGAAGTCCATTTCCCGTTCCAGTTCTTCGGCGCTCAATTCGTCCATGATGATGGACAGGTCCTGGAGGGTCTTCGGGCGGGCGAGGGCCTTCAGGATTCCGGTGGCGGCCCCGCTGATGGCGTAACGGCGCTCCTCCGAGAAACGCGAGTCGTAGATGACGGTCTCGTCCCCCACGACTTCCTGGTACAGCATGGGCCGCTTGGCGTCCCGGCTGTCCCACAGGCTCCGCCAGGTTCGGACGAGGCCTTCCAGCGGGGCGATGTGGTGCGAGAGGGGGCCCAGGTATTCCAGGTTGTAGTTGGAGTTCACGAAGAAGTAGGCGAGGTTCTTGAGGGATTCCTTGGGGAAGGGATAGGCCAGCTCGTAGAAGGGCATGGGCTGCAGGTCCAGGTCGTATTCCTGGGCCTTGTTGAAGTAGGGGCTGAACCGGTCGAAGCGCACGGTGTAGACGCCGGTGGGGGGCGGCAGGTGCGCCATTTTCGGGAGGTTCCGCTGGTAGGCGGCGTAGAGGCCCGGGTCCTCCCCGGGGAAACCCACCAGGAGGTTCCACATGGGGTGGATGCGGTGCTTCCGGCAATTCATCAGCAGGCGGATGTTGTTGAAGCTCGTGGAGCCCTTCCTCATCAGCTTCAGCAGGCTGCTGTCGAGGGCCTCGATGCCCGGTTGGATGTAGTTCACCCGGGCCTTGGAAAGGATCTGAAGCTCGGCCTCGGAAAAGGCGGCCTTCGTCTCGTACAGGATGTTCATGGACGGGGGCGTCTCGAGGTGGGGCATCCCCGCCTCGATTTACTGCCGGGAAAGGATGGTTGCCACGCCCTGGAGCAATCCCACCCGGGACCCGTACTTTAACAGGGGAG
>CAYSXG010000560.1:0-2696 GCA_964434895.1 uncultured Solibacteraceae bacterium
TGGCCCTTTTCGGTAACGAGGGGCTTGCGGATCACTTCGAAAATCTTGGTCATGGCTTCACCACTTCCTGGAGGGCCAGAATGGCGTCCTTGGAGAAGACCACCTGGTCGTGCTTGAGCAGGTCGTACACATTGACGCCGAGGCTCTCGACGGTGCTCACCTTAGGGTTGTTGCCAGCGGCGAGGTAGAGCTTCTCGGAGCCTTCGGAACCCACCAGCAGGGCCTTGCCGGTCACACCGATCTTGGCGAGGGTGGCGACGAGGGCCTTGGTCTTGTGGGTCTCGACGTTCCAGTTCTCCACCACGATGAGCTGCCCCGCGGCCAGCTTGCTGGACAGAGCGTTGCGGAGGGCGGAGCGGCGGGCCTTCTTGGGGAAGGCGTAATCGTAGGAGCGCGGGTGGGGGCCGTGCACGGTGGCGCCGCCCTTCCACAGCGGGCTACGGATGGAGCCCATGCGGGCGCGGCCGGTACCCTTCTGCTTCCAGAGCTTCTTGCCGGAGCCGCTGACTTCCCACTTGTCCTTGGTCTTGGCGGTGCCGGAGCGGCGCTTCGCGAGGAAGTGGCGCACGGCTTCCCAGATCAGGTGGGTGTTGATCTCTTCGAGCTTGAAGACCTCAGGCAGGAGCTCCACGTTGCCGGAAGCCTTACCTTCGAGGGTGATGACGGGGTGCTGGAAGGTCGCCATGATTAAGCCTCCTGCCGGATGACGATGTACCCGCCCTTGGGGCCGGGGACGGCGCCCTTGACGAGCAGCAGGTTGTTTTCGGCGTCCACCTTGGCGATCTCGAGATTGCGCACGGTCACCTGGGCGTTGCCCATCTGGCCGCCCATGCGCATGCCCGGGAACACGCGGCTGGGGTAGCTGGAGCCGCCGATGGAACCGGGGGCGCGATGGAACATCGAGCCGTGGGTCGCGCGGCCGCCGCGGAAGTGATGCCGCTTCATGACGCCGGCGAAGCCCTTGCCCTTGCTGGTACCGACCACGTGGACCTTGCTCTTTTCCGCGAACTGCGTGACGAGCACGGAGTCCCCGGGCTTGGCAGCGTCGCCGGCCTCGACCTTGATCTCTCGCAGCACGCGAACCGGAGCCACGCCATGCTTTTCGGCGTGCCCCTTCTCGGCCTTGGAGGCGCGCTTGCCGCCGTTGGGGTCCACGAAGCCGATCTGGATGGCGTCGTAGCCATCCTTTTCCGTGGTCTTGCGCTGGACCACCACGCAGGGGCCAGCCTGGATGACGGTGACAGGGACGATCTGCCCCTGCTCATTGAAGATCTGGGTCATGCCCAGCTTCTTCCCGATGATTCCCTTGGACATTGTTGTCTCCCCCTTCCCTTAGCGGTTGCCCTGGCGGCTGAACACCTTGATCTCGACGTCGACGCCCGCAGGCAGGTCGAGGCGCATCAGGGTGTCAACTGTGTTCTGGGTGGGGTTGAGGATGTCGAGGAGCCGCTTGTGGGTGCGGATCTCGAACTGGTCCCGGCTCTTCTTGTCCACGTGGGGCGAGCGATTGACGGTGTACTTGCTCGTCCGGGTGGGGAGAGGAATCGGGCCCGCGACCTGGGCGCCGGTCCGCTTGGCGGTGTCCACGATCTCCCGGGTGCTTTGGTCGAGCAGACGGTGATCAAAGGCACGCAAACGGATGCGAATGTTGTCCTTCATGTTCACTCCATTGGGACGGACCGGCCGTCCATAGATGTGGGGCGCTGACCGCCCATACGAGTTAAGATCCCTTGGCAGGGACAGGGCTGATCAGAATATCAAAAGCCGCCACGGAAACAAGATTTTTTTTGCGCCGCGGCGGCTGGGGGTTCCGCCCCGCCAGAAGCGGAGTCGGGGAGTTCTAATGAGGCGATGGTGCTGCCTCGCCCCGTGGGGGCTGTGACGGCCCCGGACCGCCCGCAGACGGCCCGGGTGGGAGAGCTTACTTGGAGCCCTTGACCTTGGCGATGATCTCTTCCTGCACGTTCTTGGGGGCCTCTTCGTAGTGGCTGAACTGCATCGTGTAGGAAGCGCGGCCCTGGGACATGGAGCGCAGGGTGGTGGAGTAGGCGAACATCTCGGCCAGGGGCACCTTGGAGGTGATGACCTTGGAGCCGGCGCGCTCCTCCATGTTCTCGATGCGGCCGCGGCGGCTGTTCAGGTTGCCGATCACGTCGCCCATGTAGTCCTCGGGGGTCTCGACCTCGACAGCCATGATGGGTTCGAGGAGGACGGGGCTGGCCTTCTCGCAGCCGGCCTTGAAGCCCATGGAGCCCGCGATCTTGAAGGCCATTTCGTTGGAGTCCACGTCGTGGTAGCTGCCGTCGAAGAGGGTGATCTTGACGTCCACCACCGGGTAGCCCGCTAGGACGCCGGATTCCAGGGCTTCCTGGATGCCCTGGTCCGTGGGCTTGATGTATTCCTTCGGCACCACGCCGCCCTTGATGGCATCGACGAACTCGTAGCCCTTGCCGGGTTCGTTCGGCTCGACGATGAGCTTGACGTGGCCGTACTGGCCGCGGCCGCCGGACTGGCGTACGAACTTGCCTTCGGATTCCACGCGCTTGCGGATGGTTTCGCGGTAGGCCACCTGGGGCTTGCCGACGTTGGCCTCCACCTTGAACTCGCGCATCAGACGGTCGACGATGATCTCCAGGTGCAGCTCGCCCATGCCCGAAATGATGGTCTGACCCGTCTCATGATCCACCTTCACGCGG
>CAYSXG010000561.1:0-2684 GCA_964434895.1 uncultured Solibacteraceae bacterium
CGGCATCAGCAGATGAGTATAGATCGGTGCCCCGCCCTCATGAATTAAGAATTCCGAGGTCCCCCTCTTTTGTGTAAAAAAGGCGAAAAAAAAGGATTGACCCCGTCCCCCTCCGCGCCTACCTTGAAGCTGCCTTCCAAGCGCGAGCCCCTTTTCCGCTGCACTGCCGCATCCGGACCTGCGCACCCCCTCCCAGCCCCGGAGCCCCGCATGCCCACCCCCGACCTCACCAAGCGCCAGCTGGCCGTGCTTCAGTTCATCCAAGGCTTTTCCCGGGCGGAGGGCCGCAGCCCCACCCTGACCGAGATCGCCAAGGGGGTGGGGTCCAGCGCGGTCAGCACCATCCACAAGCACGTCCAGCACCTGATGGATAAGGGCTTCCTGGCCCGCAGCCACGGCAAGGGCAACAACCTGGTGGTGAAGGAGGAGGGGGAGGAGGAGGCCCCCGCCGCCTCCCTTCGGGGGCGCATGCCCTTTTTCGGGGACGTGGCGGCCGGAACGCCCCTGCTGCCCGATAGCCGGGCCCTTCCGGTGGAGGTGCCCGACACCATCCATCGGGACCGGGAGGACTGCTTCGTGCTGCGGGTGAAGGGGGATTCCATGGTGGAGGACGCCATCCTGGACGGGGACCTGGTGGTCTTCCAGCGGCGCTTGGAGGTGCGCAACGGGGATCGGGTGGTGGCCTTGCTGGACGGCGAAGAGGTCACCCTCAAGGAATTCCGCCGGGACGCCAAGGGGGTCTGGCTGATTCCCCACAACCCGAACCTGGAACCCAAGTGCTACGCCCCCCAGCAGGTCCAGATCCAGGGCGTGCTCGTGGGAGTCATGCGCAGCTGTTGAGGCCGTTTTTTTCATTCGGCCCCCTCCGTTCCTGGCGTCTGGTCTGCCCGCAGGAGCGAGGCATGCGGTTACGGGGAGGGGTGACCGTGGGCATTTTGGGAATGTTGGGGCTGGGGGCCGGGGCCACGGACCTCCAGGAAGGGGCGAAGGCTCCGGCCATCCGGGCCGTGGATCAACATGGGAAGACCATCCAGCTCTCGGACTACGAGGGCAAGGCCAACGTGGTGCTCTACTTCTACCCGAAGGACGATACGCCGGGATGCACCGCCGAGGCCTGCTCCCTGCGGGATGGCCACGGCGTCCTCCTGGGCGCGGGGGCCGTGGTGCTGGGGGTGAGTGCGGACGACGTGAAGAGCCACAAGGCCTTCGCGGATAAGTTCAACCTCCCATTCAGCCTCCTGGCGGATCCGGACAAGGCCATCATCCAGGCCTACGGGGTGAAGATACCCGTGGTGGGCATCGCCAAGCGCGTGACCTTCGTCATCGACAAGAAGGGCGTCATCCGCCGGATCTTCACGGACGTGGATACCAAGCACCACGATCGCCAAGTGCTGGAAGTGCTTAAACAGCTGGGTTGATTCGGTCGCCTTTCGGGAATCGCACCCCCTTCTGGCGGGGGCGGTCCTTTTGGCGTTACACTCAGGTTTCCCCTCGAGGTTCAGGAATGGTGTTTTTCAATCACGCCACGCGGCAAATGACGGCGAAGATCGTCTATTACGGCCCGGGTCTGTGCGGGAAGACCACCAATCTCAACGCCATCTACAGCAAGACCTCCACCAAGGCTCGCGGCGAGATGGTGTCCCTGAACACCGAAACGGACCGCACCCTCTTCTTCGACCTGCTGCCCATGGACGTGGGCATGGTGGGGGGCTTCAAGACCAAGCTGCAGCTTTACACCGTTCCCGGGCAGGTCTTCTACAACAGCACGCGCAAGCTGGTGCTGAAGGGGGTCGATGGCATCGTGTTCGTGGTGGATAGCCAGGTGCCCATGCTGGACGCGAGCAAGGAGAGCCTCCAGAACCTGGAGGAGAACCTCAAGGAATTGGGCCTGGATATTCGGTCGATCCCCATGGTCTTCCAATGGAACAAGCGGGATCTGAAGAACGTCGTTCCCGTGGACCAGTTGGAGCGGGAGCTCAATCCGGCCGGCATGCCGAGCTTCCAGGCGGTGGCCCAGGACGGCAGCGGCGTGTTCGAGACCCTGCGGGGCGTTACGAAGCTGGCCCTGGGCCATATCAAGACCCATGTCCTGGGAGAAGGGACGCCCAAAGCCGCCCCGGCCGCGCCTCCACCGGCTCCCGCGCCCCCGGCCCCCGCGCCTCCGCCCCCCTCCGGGGCCCTGACCTTTTCGGACCTCCCCTCGGTCTCCCAGATCCTGGGGGAGGATACGGGCGGCAGCGGCATCACGCCCCCGCCGGGCCTCGGCGCTCCTCCCCGGTCGCCGGCGGCCCCCCCCTCCCACATCGACACCCGTCCCGTGCCCCTCGAGGCGGTCAAGGACGCCCTGGCCCAAAAGGGTGGACAAGGGGCCCCGGAGCCCCCGAAGACTTCGAGGCCCGAGGACCAGACCCAAAAGCTGCCGGCCCTGGAGCCGACCGCCCCCAAGAAGGAGGATCCGGATGCCACGGTGGCCCTGAGGGCCGGCGTGCCCCAGGCCCCGCCTCCACCGCCCCCTCCGTCTGCTCCAGCCCCCTCCTTCTCTCCCGGGGCCACGGCCCCCATGCCCCTCCAGATTCCCAAGGCCCCGGGGCCCCCCAAGGCCGCGCCGGCCCCCATCCCGCCCAACCCCGGCGTTCCCCCCGCCCTTCCCGTGATGCCAAAGCCTTCGGTGCCCGCCCCGGGGG
>CAYSXG010000562.1:0-2683 GCA_964434895.1 uncultured Solibacteraceae bacterium
TACGTCCAGGCCGCGAATTCGGGCCGGGCGGAGAAATGGCTCGACGCCTGCCAGGTGGCGAACCCCAGGATCTCCCCGGATGGAGGAACCCTCGCGTTCACCTGGGATCGCACACGGGTCGGCCAGGACGTGGTGCGGCACATCGCCCTCCAGGAGGGGAAGGGCCGGCCCCCCCGGGTGCTGGAGGGGATCCCGGGCCACAACAGCTACGGGCCCCTCTGGTCCCCGGACGGGCGGTGGCTGGCCTTCCAGCACTTCGGCCAGGACCAGCGGTGGCGCATCGCCGTGATCGGAAGGGAGGGCCGCGATTTCCGCCTCCTGAGCCCCGAAAAGGAGGGGGCGGATCCCCTGACCCTCGCCTACTGGTCCCAGGATTCCAGGACGGTGTACGGGTACGACTTCGAAGCCCTCCACCAGTTCGACCTTCAGGGACATGAGGTGGGTCGGCTCGCCTTCAAGGACACGCCCCTGGAGGTGGATTCCAGCGCCTGCGCGTTCAGGCCCAGCCCCGATGGCCGGCAGCTCCTCTTCCAAGGGGAAAGGGAGGTGGAGGATATCGATAATGGCGGCTATCCTGCCCCGGTCGTCCATCTCTACGACCCGGCGACCCGGGCCCTGAGGCGGCTCTCCCCCAAGGGGATGATGCTTTCGGATCCCGAATGGCTGCCGGACGGGAGGTCCTTCCTGTGCCGGGTGGGCCGGGGGAGGGCCGCGGGCATCTACCGGATGGACCTCGCCTCCGGGAAGCTGGAGGTGCTGATCCCCGGCGGGGAGGCCCCCAGCCTTTCGCGCGGGCCCGAGCCCTCAAGCTTGAACCCCCGGGGTCGATGAGGGACTCGGCGATGAAGTCCGACTTCCTCCCGGGGAAGGGGGCGGGAGGGACCGGCATGAGGGCGGGAAGGATCTACGGATGGAGGTTCGCGGTGGCGTTGGGCCTCGCCTGCGGGGGCGGCCATTCGGGCCCGGGGAGCCAGAGCAGCAACGACTTCACGAGCGTGCCTCCCCCTCCGGGGGGCGTCGCGCAATTCTCGGTGCTGCCCGTGCAGCCGGTGCCGGGCCTGTCCTTGACGGCCCTGGGAAGCCTCAACCCGCCGGGCCATACGACGCCCACGGACCACGTGTATTTCTATTCCTGGGATCTGTCGGTCCGCGGGTCCCAGCCTCAGCCCGGCACCCGCAACGTCTACATGCCGACCACCGCCGCGGCCTTCTTCGTGCTGCAGCAGTCCGGGACCGAGTACAAGATCATGTATCGGGCCACGAAGGACTTCTACTTCTACTTCGACCATCTCGTCCCCAGCCCCGTGCCCAAGATCGGCGACGTGATCCAGGCGGGCGCCCTGGTGGGGACCACCTCGCCCGGCAGCACCCTCGATCTGGGCGCCTTCGACGCCGGCGTCACCCACGACGGCTTCCTGACCCCGGCGCGCTACGCCTACCAGACCCTGCACGTGGTCTCCCCCTGGAAGTACTTCACGCCGGCCCTGCAGGCCCAGCTCTACCCGCAGGTCTACCGGGCCCCCGGGGCACCCGACAAGGACGGCAAGATCGATTACGGCATCGCCGGCAGGCTGGTGGGGGACTGGTTCCTGCAGGGGTTCCCGATCGAGAGCTCCTTCGGCCCGGATGGCTGGACCCGAACCCTCGCCTTCGTCTACGACTACTACGATCCTTCCCTGGTCCGCATCGCCATCGGCGGCACCGTGGGGCCGGCGGGGGTGTGGGCCATCGACCCGGCGGCGCCTCGCCCGGAGACCGTCACGACGGCGAGCGGAGCCGTGGCCTACCGGCTTTACAGTCCCTTTGATCCGCTGCCCCCCCAGGGATTGCTCCTGGTCCAGATGCTGGGCGACGCGCAGATCAAGGTCGAGCTATGGATGGGAAGCGTCCCTTCCAGTCCCCAGTTCGACGCCAACGCCTTCGTCTTCGTGCGCTGAGAGGAGACCTCCCCGGGCCTGCGGGAAAGGGGTGCAGGCCCGGGGCCCCTTCATCAATCGTTGACGAGGTAGCCGTGAAGGATGATCTGGTCGATCTTGATTTCAGAGGGAAGGGAGGCGCTGAAATCCAGCGTCGAAGTGGGGGGGACGCGGATGCCGCTGGTCAGCGGGACCCTCCACAGCACGTGATTCCCGAAACCGGAGCCGAGGAAGGAGAGGGTCAGCAGGTTGGGGGTCGTCTGGAAGCCGCCGGCGTTCAAGGTGAGCATGAAGGGCGAGATGGAATAGAACTTCCCGGCCTGAAAGCCTTCGACGTTGAATTCGAGGTCGGTGATCACCAGGGAGGGGCGGGGGGTCCCGTCCGGATAAAAGTAGCTGTTCACCCCGAGGGTCTTCGCGACGCCTTCCACCACGGAGGTCCACTGGAATTGGCCGGCCGCCGGCGTCGTCCGGATGAGCACGATCATCTGTTTCGAGGGGACGCCCAGGTGGGTGACCTGCTGGGCCGGGAGCAGCGGCGCCCCCAGGAAAAGGGAAAGAACGAAGCAAGCGATGGCGCGTGGCATGAAGCCTCCTTTCCATGAACCTAACTTCCTTCCCTCCCACGGTCAGGATCCGGATCGCAATTGGCGATTAGGCCACTGCGTTGCGGGTCCCCCGGGTCGCCCGGGGGGTCTCGACATGGATCGAGGGGCCCCCGGGCTTCCACGGAAGGGCTTCTGAAACGAATTCACTGCCAGTCGATG
>CAYSXG010000563.1:0-2672 GCA_964434895.1 uncultured Solibacteraceae bacterium
GCCCGGGGACCAGCCGTCGGGGAGGGTTGGGTGCAGGGGGATCAGAAGGGCGGTGTCCGCCTCCCCCGTCCGGATCAGCCGGCCCCGGACTAGGGGGCCCCGGGCCAGATCGAAGGCCTCGTCGGCCTCCGCGGCGACCGCTCGGGCGAGCTCCTCCTCGGCGTCGGGGTGCCGGCGCAGATCCTGTTCCACCAGGTGGAAGCGGCTCTCCTCCGCCGGGGCGATCCGCTGCACGGGTTCGCCGTCGATTTGGGCGAAGGTGGTGCGTAAGGACTCGTGCCGGGCCACAATCCGGTCCAGGGCCCTCCGCAGGGCCTCCCGATCCAGGTCCCCGGTCAATCTCAGGCCCGTGGCGATATGGTAGGCCTCGCTGCCGCCCTCCATCTGGGCCAGGAACCACAGTCGTCGCTGGGCGAAGGAGAGCTCGATCCGGTCCCCCCTTTCGGTCGGGAGGACGGGCGATGCGCCCTCCGCCTTCCGTTTCGCTTTGGATTTTTGCGCCAATTTAAGCAAACGCTCTTTTTCGACGACGGTCAGCGCATTCGACACGATTAATTCCCTTTCAGTCGACTTACTTGGACCCTAGTCTTTTCCGTCACGACCGAAGGTGGAAACCCTTTGGCAGCGAGGGGGTGGGCGCGAAGGAAATAGGCAGGCAGGGCCGGCGCCTCTCCTAGTTCGCCCGAAAATGACCAGGATGCTCGATCACGTATAAGCAGAATATATCATTTGCATGTTTTTGACAAACCGAACACTCCCTCCAAATACATAATTGTGTAAAATTTATATGAATAAGTTTCTTAAGTCGCCTCCAAGGTATCGACCAAGTCGTCCATCTCGAATTGGGCCAGCTGGAGGTCCAGGATGACCTCCGCCAGCGAAGCCAGGGTCGGGGAGGCAAAAATCTCCCGGATCGCCATCTCGACCTCCATCTCCTGGTTGATGCGGACGAGGAGCCGGGTGGCCAGCAGCGAGTGTCCGCCGAGTTCGAAGAAGTTGTCGTGGCGGCCGATCTGCTGGACGCCGAGCAGCTCGGACCAGAGGTCCGCCAGCCAGGCCTCGGTCTCGCCTTCGGGGGTCTCGTAGGCGTGGCGTCCGAAGGCCCCCTCCTCCGGGGCGGGCAGGGCCTTGCGGTCCAGCTTGCCGTTGGGGGTGAGGGGCAGGGCCTCCAGCCTCACGTAGGCCGCCGGCACCATGTACTCCGGCAGCTGTTCCGTCAGGTGGGCCCTCAGGGCGTCGGAGTCCGCCGGGGGTTCGTGGCCCTCGGCCTCGGTGTAGTAGGCCACGAGGCGCTTGTCCCCGGGGCGGTCCTCCCGGGCCAGCACCACCGCCTCCCGCACGCCGGGGTGGGTTCCGAGGCGGGCCTCGATTTCGCCGAGCTCGATGCGGAAGCCCCGCACCTTCACCTGGAAATCGTTGCGCCCCAGGTACTCGAGGCTGCCGTCGGGCAGCCAGCGGGCCAGGTCGCCGGTGCGGTACATGCGGGCGCCGGGCTCGGGGGAGAAGGGATCGGGAAGGAAGCGCTCCGCCGTGAGTTCCGGGCGGTGGAGGTAGCCGCGGGTGACCCCGTCGCCGCCGATGTAGAGTTCCCCGGCGACCCCGGCGGGAAGGGGCTGGAGGTGGGCGTTGAGGATGTAGACCCGGGTGTTGGCGAGGGGGCGCCCGATGGGTTCGCTGGGGCGCTCGCCGGGGGCGGGTCCCTCGACGGGCTGGGCGGTGGACCAGATGGTGGTTTCGGTGGGGCCGTAGACGTTCCAGAGTTCCCGGACCTTGGACCTGAGCGAGAGGGCCAGGGCGGTGGGGAGGGCTTCGCCGCCGCTGAGGGCCTTGATGTGTTCACCGCCGCGCCAGCCGGAGTCGAGGAGCATGCGCCAGGTGGCGGGGGTGGCCTGGACGACGGTGGCGCCGGAGCGGAGGATGCCTTCTTCGAGGAGGGCGGGATCGGTGGAGCGGGCCCGGCTGAGCAGCACGGTGCGGGCGCCGCAGAGGAGGGGCATGAAGAGTTCGAGGACGGAGATGTCGAAGGAGATGGTGGTGAGGGAGAGGACGCGGTCGGAGGGGTCGACGCGGAGGCGGTCGCGGAGGGAGGCGAGGAGGTTGACGACGCCGCGGTGCTCGACCATGACGCCCTTGGGCTGGCCGGTGGAGCCGGAGGTGTAGATGACGTAGGCGAGGTGGGTGGAGGCGAGGCCCTGGGGGTCGGGGTTCGTGGCGGGGAGGTGGTCCCAGGCGGGGGCGGCGAGGTCGACCAGGGGCAGGCCGAGGTCCAGGCCGGCGAAGAGGCCTTCGGCCGGGCTCTGGGTGAGGAGGGCCGCCGGGGCGCTGTCGGCGATCATGTATTCGAGGCGATCGAGGGGGAAGGCGGGGTCGAGGGGGACGTAGGCGCCGCCGGCCTTGAGGACGGCGAGGAGGCCGAGGAGGAGGTCGAAGCCGCGTTCGAGGCAGACGGCGACGGGGGCGTCGGGACCGACGCCGAGGGCGCGGAGGTGGTGGGCCAGGCGATTGGCGCGGGCGTTGAGCTCGGCGTAGGTGAGGACCTCGTCTTCGAAGGCCGCGGCCACGGCCTCGGGGGTCCGGGCCACCTGGGCCTCGAAGAGCTGGTGGATGCAGGCTTCGCGGGGGTAGTCGGCCTCGGTCGCGTTCCAGCCTTCGAGGACCTGGATCCGCTCGGC
>CAYSXG010000564.1:0-2664 GCA_964434895.1 uncultured Solibacteraceae bacterium
CCCTGGAAGCCCTCCCCCTCCCAGGGGAAGGGAACCGCCCGGAAAAGCCCCCCGCCGAAGCCCGGCCAGAGGTCCACGGACCGAATCCCGGGATGGGCCTCCCGGACCCAGGCGCGATGGCCCTCCCCCTCCTCCGGCAGCCAGGAGCACACGGCGTAGATCAGGAGTCCCCCCGGGGCCAGGCGGGCCAGGGCCGCCCCCAACAGGCGCCGCTGGATGGCCACCAGGCGCTCGAGGTCGATGCCCCCGCCGATCCAGGGCAGTTCCGGATGCTTTTGGAAGGTGCCGCTGCCGCTGCAGGGAGCATCCAACAGCACGAGGTCGAAGGCCTTGCCGCCCCCCTCCATCCAGGCCCCCGCCTCCGCCACGGCCACCTGGGCCCGCACCTCCCGGGCCTCGAGGTTCTTCTGGAGGCGGAGGGCCCGCTTCGGATCCTGTTCCACGGCGAAAAGGGCCGCCTCCGGCCAGCGCTGGGCCAGGGCCGTGGTCTTCCCCCCGGGGGCCGCGCAGGCGTCCAGGATGCGCCCCACGGGTCGCTCCCACGCGAAGTCCAACAGGGCCTGGGAGCTGCGGTCCTGGACCATGCCCGCCCCCCCCACGAGCCAGGCCCGAGGGAAGGGGGCGTCCTCGGCGGGCCCCCAGCAGCCACGCAGTTCCGGATCCTCCACGAGGCCCGGGGGCGGGGCGCCGCGCAGGACCCGGAAGGCCGGCCGGGGCGGGCGCTGCCACCGGGCCCACAGGGCCTCCAGGTCCCCCCCCACACCCGCGGCTCCCAGCACCCGTTCAGCGAAGGGCGTGCGATCCAGGCGGGCCGGTAGGGCCTCCAGCTGCGCCCTCAACCCCATCCGATCCGCCGCAGCCCGGCGCAGGAGGGCGTTCACCAGGCCCCGGTGGGGCCGGAAGCCCAGGTCCCGGTCCGCCGCCAGCTCCACCGCCTCGTTCACCGCCGCGTGGGTGGCCACCCCGTCCATCCAGGCCAGCTGGGCCAGGCCCAGGGCCAGGGCCACCTGGGTGCCCAGGGGCACGCCTCGGCGGGGGTCCCGCAGGTGGGGCTCCACCCAGGCCTGAAGGCGCCCCCAGCGACGGAGGCCGTGGCCGAGGAGGGCCTGGGCCAAGGTGGCGTCGTCGCCCGCCAGGTCCCGGTCCCAGGCTTCGGCCACCGCCCGGCCCTCGCCGAAGACGGCGTGAAGGGCGAGGG
This sequence comes from uncultured Solibacteraceae bacterium, assembly GCA_964434895.1. Taxonomy (GTDB): domain Bacteria; phylum Acidobacteriota; class Holophagae; order Holophagales; family Holophagaceae; genus CAYSXG01. The sequence continues at coordinate 1,199 of CAYSXG010000564.1, forward strand.
CGGCGGCGGCGCGGGAGGGGGTGATCATGGCTGCGGCTTCCAGCTTCGCACACCCCGCTGGCTACACTGGGTCCATGAAGGACCCCGCCCCCCAGCCCGCCGCCCAACCCAACGCCCAGGTGGTGAGGGCCCTCACGGGGGACCACACGGTGCGGCTGGCGGCCCTGGACGCGAGCCCGCTGTGGGACGGCGTCCGGCGGGGCCATCCCCACCTGGAGGGGGACGCCTGCGCCTGCCTCACCATGCTGCTCACGGCCGCCGCCCTGCTCCAAAGCCGGACCCTCTTCGCCGAGCGCCTGCAGCTCCTGGTGAAGGGCTCCGGTCGAGCCAAGGCCGTGGTGGCCGACACCTGGCCCGACGGCACCGTGCGGGGCGTGCTGGACGTCAACAGCCTCGAGGAGGGCCCCTGGATCGCCCAGCCCGGCGTCCTGCAGGTGATGCGCTCCAATCCGGCCGGCCAGCCCTACATCGGCCACCTCCCCCTCGTCGAGGGGGGCATCGAGGCCCAGCTGGAGGCCTACCTCCAGCAGTCGGAGCAGGTGCAGGCCAGCGTCACGCTCTGGTGCGATCCGGGCACCGGCGAGGCAGGGGGCCTCATGGTGGAGCCCCTGCCCGCCTGCCCCCCCGAGCGGCTCAACCGCCTCATCCAGGCCATCGAGGGCCTGGACGTCGTGCCCCTATGGGAGCGTAGCCCCGGTTTCCTGGTGGACTGGATCAACCAGGGCGAAGGGGCCGAGGTCTTCGCCAACACGGACCTCTTCTACCGCTGCCGCTGCTCGAAGGCCACCCTCATGGCCACCCTCTCGGGCTTCCCCGAGGACCAGAAGGCCCAGCTCTTCGAGGCCCAGGACCCCGTGGAGGTCCGCTGCGACTACTGCGGGGCGGTCTACCGCATCGCCAAGGCCGACCTGCCGGGAGGAGGTGCGTGACGGGGCCCGCCGTCGAGATCTCCGCCCGGGGCCGCCCCCTGGGCTCCCCCCTGAGCACCTGGCTCAACTTCCGGCTGGTGCCCTTCTTCGCCTCCTACCTCGTGCGCCTGCTGGCCTACACCCTGCGCGTGCGCTACGAAGGCCTGGAGGCCGTCCAGGACCTCGTCCTTTCGGACCGGCGCTTCATCCTCGCCTTCTGGCACCGCCGGCTGGTGATGATGCCCCTGGCCTACCCCTTCCGCCGGCGCCTGCCCTCCGGTCTCCGGCGGGGCGTGGCCATCCTCAGCAGCGATAGCCGCGACGGGGAGCGCAGCGCCGCCACCTGGCGGCATTTCGGCATCCACGCGGTGCGCGGCACCGCCTCCGACGACGGGGCCAAGGCCCTGGTGCGCATGATCAAGGCCGTGAAGGAGGGTTGGGACTTCGGCATCACCCCCGACGGCCCCAAGGGGCCCCGCCAGCGCCTCAAGCCCGGGGTGGTGGCCTTGGGGAAGAAGACCGGGGCGGCCATCGTCCCCGTCGCTGCGTCGATGCTCA
>CAYSXG010000565.1:0-604 GCA_964434895.1 uncultured Solibacteraceae bacterium
GCAATGGGGGGGAGATCGCCAAGGCTGGCGACATTGGCGGGGATGGCGACGGTGGTGTCCCCTTCGGGGACCGCGGCCTCCGGCGTAGGCGCCACCCCCAGCCCCAGGCCCAGGTCCCGCCCGTCCCACTGGGGATCCGCGGCCTTCCGAAAGGCCGCGGCCAGCTCCTCGGCGCTCCTGAACCGCTGGTCCGGGTCCTTCACCAGGGCCTTGTCCAGGATGGCCTGGAGGCCCGGGTGGATGCCCTCCAGATCGCCGGGGAGGAGGGGGTCCGGGACCTCCGTGACGATCTTGAACAGGATCGTCGGTGTGCTGTCCCCCACGAAGGGCTTGCGGGAGGTGACGCACTCGTAGGCCACCACGCCCAGGCTGAAGATGTCGGTGCGCGCCGTGGCGTGGCCGGTGCGGATGTACTCCGGGGCCATGTAGCTCACGGTGCCCATGACGGTGCCCGTGGCGGTCATGTCGCTGTTCTCGGTCCGGGCCACGCCGAAGTCCACCAGCTTCGCCCGGAGCTTCGAGCCTTCCCGCGTCACCCGGATGTTCGAGGGCTTGATGTCCCTGTGGATGATCCCCTTTTCGTGGGCGTGCTGGAGGCCCTCGC
>CAYSXG010000565.1:614-2664 GCA_964434895.1 uncultured Solibacteraceae bacterium
ACGTCACTGAATTCCTTGGGGGTCAGGGTGTTGTGGGGGATGCACTCCGCCAGGTCCTGGCCGGGGATGAATTCCATGGCGATGTAGAGCAGGCCCCCCTCTTCGCCGAAATCGTAGACGGTGACGATGTTGGGATGGTTGAGGGCCCCGCAGGCCTGGGCTTCGCGGAAGAAGCGCTCCTTGCTCTCGGGCCCGGCGGTGCTGGAGTTCAGGATGGTCTTGATGGCCACCTTCCGCCCCAGCCCCGGGTCCACCCCCAGGACCACCTCGCCCATGGCCCCCTGGCCGAGGGTCTTCTGGATGGTGTACTTCCCGATCTTCTGCCTCATGGTCCACCTTTGCTGCTTCCGATGTACCAAGCCGGAGGCCGGATCACAACCCGGAGTCTGGTCGGGGTTCCTCGATGGCGGCTAGGGGGCCCTTCCCTCCTTCGGGGGCGGCGGTTCCCAGACGTAGAGGAAGGTTTGGGGCAGGGGGCCCGGGAGGTACCACAGGGCCCCCGGCCCCGGGCCGAAGGCGGGAAGGAGGAGGGGGAGCCCCGCCCGTCCGGCCCCCGGGAGGGGCGGGCCCCAGAACCAGGCAGGGGAACCCTCCCGGCGCCGGGGGGGTGGGGCCTGGCCCCTCACGGCCTCCCTCAGGGCCGGCCCGGCCTCCCGGGGCGCGCGGGCGCCTTCGTAGCGGAGCCCCTCGACGCGGAACCACTCCGCCAGGAGCTCCTGGGGAAAGCCCCCCTCGAGGAGCCGCCGAAGCTGGTCCTCCCGGAGCCGGAAGCTCTGGAAGAGGGGGCGGAGGTCGAAGCCCGGCGCCGAGGCCCGAAGCCGGCGCTCCAGGGCCCGGAAGAGGGTGGGGGAGCGGGCCCCGGCCTCCATCAGCTCCACCAGGGCCTGGGGATCGAGGCGCAGGCCCCCGGCCTCCCGGGTGGCGGCCACCCGGGCCGCCAGCTCCGCCTCGCTGCGGCCCTCCCGCAGGGCCTCCAGGAGGTTCGCGTGATCCAGGGGCGGGCCGGAGCTTTGGGCGAGGAGCCCCGGCAGGACGAACAGGGCGGAAAGCATGGTTCCCTCCGGGACCAGCTTGGGATTTCCCCACCCGGTGTCAATGCGAGGGAGGGATCCGGTCTTGCCCCGGAGCCCCCCCGGGGGGACAATGCCTCCACGACCTTTGATCTTCTGGAGTTCCCATGACCGCCCCCTCCCGCCTTCCCTTCCTTCTTCGGGCCGCCCTGCCGGCCCTGGCCCTGACCCTGGCGGTGCCCGCCCAGGCCGGGTGGGGCGAGAAGAAGCCCTTCACCGAGGTCCAGGGCTGGGGCGCCTACCTCAAGGACGAGAAGGGCGAGAAGTACAACATCACCGACCCCATCGAGAAGATCGACGACAAGCTCTGGATGGGCCTTCAGTGGACCCCCTACCGGGGACCCCGCCTCATCATGTCCGTGCTGATGGTGGACAACCGCAGCGGCAAGCTGGATCCCAAGGCCTCCCCCAACAGCTGGGCCAATTCCTGGGCCGAGGCCATGGTGGTGGCCCGCACGGGCACCACCAACGAGGTGCCCGTGGCCGCCATCGAGGACATGCTCACCACCGCCTTCAAGGCCACGGGCCGCTTCCGCATCCTGGAGCGGAAGAAGCTGGACGACATCATGGCGGAGAAGCGCCTGGACGCCTCCAAGGACGAGGCCCCGGCCGTGAGCCTGCAGAAGAACCTCAACAAGACCATCACGGCCCCCTACACCATCCAGGGCTCGGTCACCGAGTGGACCCCGGACAAGAGCAAGAAGGGCGGCAACCTGGGGGCCCTGGTCCCCGGCGCCCTCGGAGGCCTGGGCCTGAGCAAGAGCGAGGCGGAGGTGGCCATGAACTTCCGCATCATCGACACCCGCTCCTCCGAGGTCATCCACGCCCTCACCATCCGGGCCAAGGCCGGCAACGGGGGGATGTCCTTCGGGGCCATCGGCGCCGGGGCCCACGGCGTGGGCGGGGGCGGCGGCCGCATGCAGGAGAAGAGCCCCATCAACTCCCCCGTCACCGCCCCCATCAACAAGGGCGCCTACCCG
>CAYSXG010000566.1:0-2661 GCA_964434895.1 uncultured Solibacteraceae bacterium
ACCACACGCCGGGGAATTTCGGCCTCGACGGCAGCCTCACCAAGGACATCGCCCCGGGCCTCACGGTGGACGGCCACCCTACGGAGCAAAGCAGCCTTTACATCGATACCACCACCGGCCTCCCCAGCTATGAGAGCCGGACGGTCAACGGGACCACCGTCCAGACCAACAACTACACCTACGAGGCCCGGCCGGACCTGCTGGAGCCGGGGCGCGTGACCTTCATCTCCACCTCCCGCCTGACCGGCACCGGCATGGCTTCAGCCCCTTCCCAGAACTTCGCCTACGACTACACGTCTGGCCTGCCCACCCGCATCTGGGTGGTGGGCTGGGACAGCACCCAGCGGGGCCAGAATTTCAGCTACGACGGAGAGGGACACCTTCAGTCCGTTTCCACCTACCCCGCTTCCAATCCCAGCCGCTCCACCTCCTTCTCCATGGGCTCCAACGGCCTTCCGGCCAACGCCACCACCACCTTCTCGAGCCCCAACGGGGGGACCACCACCTACAACGAGTCCTGGAGCTACAACACCCAGGGCCGCGTGACCCAGGCCACGGACGGCCGGGGTGTCACCACCTCCATTTCCTACGACGCCCGGGGCCGCATGACCAGCCTCGGCGCCACCGGGTCCCCCACCATTTCCTACAACTACTCCGGCGAAACCCAGCGCTCCTGGTACAACAGCGCCGGTCCCTCCGGTTCCGAAACCCTGAACCAACTGGGGCGGCTCACCTCCCGCACCCTGCCCGAAGGCATCACCCAGTACCTCACTTACGACCAGCTGGGCCGGGTCCAGACCCTCCAGGAGGTCAACGCCGGCGGCAGCAGCCGCTCCACGACGGTATACGCCGATCCCCTGGGCCGGCCCACCTTGCAATACGGTTACGCCTCGCCCCTGACCCAGACGATCACCTACATGGCCGACGGTCCCAACGCCCGGACCACCACGTCCCTGAGCAATGGCGTCACTACCTATTCCTGGACCAACGGTCTGGGCCAGGTCGTGAAGACCCAGGACCCCTGGTCCACCGTGACCAGCACCTACAGCGCCCTGGGCAAGCCCATGCAGATCCAGCAAAGCGCCGACACCGGCACGCAGGTTCGCACCTTCGGCTACACGGGCCTGGGCGACCTCAGCAGCCGAAGCGAGCCGGAAACCGGAACCACGTCCTTCGGGACCTTCGACGCCCTGGGGAATCCCACCTGGATCTCCGACAGCGTGCGCTCGCGCACCCTCGCCTTCGACGGGCTCGGGCGCCTGCGCAGCGTGTCCGCAAGCACTGGTGAGATCAGTTCCTGGACCTTCGACGGCCTGCTGCTCAGGACCGCCAGCACCGTGTCCAACGGACAGACCGTGACCCAGTCCTACCTGTGGAACGGCCCCGGCGCCCGCCTCAGCAGCGAAAGCATCGCGGGCCCGATGACGCAAACCATCGGCTACGACTACGACTGGTACGGGCGGCTGAGCACGATCACCTACCCCAGCGGACGCAAGGCGGGCTATGCCTACGACAGCGTGGGGCGCGTCAACGCTGTTTCCCAAACGCCCATCGGCACGGGGTCGCCTCTGAAGGTCGCGGATCTGCACTTCGATTATTGGGGGAATCGAGACCAGCTCTCCTTCGCCTCCGGAGCCCGCAGCCAGTGGACGTCCACAATGACCGGCGTCTCGCTCCAGAATTGGACCGTGACGCCTCTGGGCGCCAACGCCGAGATCAACGGCTACAGCCAGGATGCGAACGGGAACCTGAGCCAGGGCGGCGGGTGGTCAAACCTCACCCACGACGCGGCGGGTCGCCTCACGGCGGCCACGGGCTTCGGGGAAAGCGTCTCCCTCAGCCACGATGGCTTCGGCAACAACCTCGCCAATACCATGAGCCCCCTGCCGATGGGCGCCAACAACTTCGGCTTCTACTCCATGCCGAACAACCAGACCCCCAGCCTGACCAACACGCCCACCCAGTCCACCACCGGCTGGGCCTACCAAGGCAACGGAGAAGCCACGCAGATCGGCACTGCCACCGGCAGCGGGACCACGCTTGGCCTGAACTGGGACGGTCTCGGGCGCATGAGCAACGCGACATTGAACGGCCAGTCCTTCATGAACACCTTCGCGCCCACGGGCCTGCGCGTGAAGCTCACCGATAGCTTGGGAACCACCACAAGGAGCTACACCTACACCAGCGGCGGGTTGCTGCTGGGCGAATACGATGGCAACTCCGCTTGGAAGCGGGACGTGATCTACATCGGTGGCGAAGCTCTTGCAGAAATCGATGGAAATGGCACCCACGAGCTGCACAATGATCCGCTTGGGAGTCCGAGAGTGATTACGAGTCGCACAACGGGAGCCGTGGAAGGGCGGCAGGTCTTTGGGCCCTACGGCGAGAAACTCCCTTCCTACACGAACGGGTACCAACCGCTGACCGGCTACACCGGCCATGCTCAGCAAGAGGCATCAGGCTTGATTTACATGCGGGGCCGCTTCTACACCCCGAGCTGGCATCGGTTCCTGAACAGCGATCAGGGGATGGACCCTAGCACGTTCAATCAGATGGCGTACGTGGGAGGAAGCCCTTTCCAGGCGATCGACCCCAGTGGCATGGCAAAGGTCAAGAAGGGCGCCAAAGCGTGGACCAAAGACCGCAAATTGGTCGAGTGCA
>CAYSXG010000567.1:0-2655 GCA_964434895.1 uncultured Solibacteraceae bacterium
CGTGGCGAGGTGATTCCATACCACCCGCCTGCGCTCGCCGGGAATCCCGAAAATCTCATCGCCGCGCTCCACGCGCGCGGCACCCGCGACCTGACGGTCATCAGCAACAACGCCGGCACCGACGGCTTTGGTATCGGCGTCCTGCTCAAGGCACGCAGGATCCGGAAGATGATCGCCACCTACGTTGGTGAGAACAAGGAATTCGAGCGGCAGTTTCTCGCCGGCGAAATCGAAGTCGAACTTGTACCGCAGGGTACCTTCGCAGAACGCATCCGGGCGGGCGGCGCGGGCATCGGTGGATTCTTCACACCGACCGGGTATGGCACGCTCGTCGCCGAGGGCAAGGAGCCGCGGCAGTTCGACGGGCGCTGGCACGTGTTCGAGCGCGGCCTCGTCGCCGACTTCGCCCTGATCAAGGCCTGGGAGGGCGACGTCCTGGGAACCCTCCAGTTCCGCAAGACCGCGGCCAACCTCAACCTCGACAGCCTCAACTGGGTGGGCGCCACCCGGGACATCGCCACGCCCGGCAGCGAGCGCACGGAGCTGGCCCGCTACGCCGCCCAGGCGGCCCAGTCCATGGGCTTGGCCATCGCCAAGGAGGAGCCGGACCTGGGGGGGAGCTACTTCCGCAGCGACCACTTCAACTTCGCCAAGGCCGGCGTCCCCGCTTTCTCCGTCCAGGCCGGCCATGATTTCCTGAAGGATCCCGAAGCTTCCAAGGCCAAGGCCGCGACCTACTCCCAGCGCTACCACCAGGTGACGGACGAGTACGACCCGGCCTGGGATCTGGAGGGCATGGTCCAGCAGGCCCAGTACACCCTGACCCTGGGCCGTCTGGTAGCCGACGCCCCCTCCATGCCCGCCTGGAAGGCGGGGGACCCCTTCGGCCAGGCTCGGGGGAAGTAGCTTGGCCCCTTCCCGGATCCGCGCCCTGGCCGCGGCGGCCCTTCTGCTGGCCCAGCCCCGGGGCCGAGGGGCCGAGCCGAAGGTCCGGGAGGCCGCCCTGCGAGGCCACCTGGCCTTCCTCAGCCACGACCTGCTGGAAGGGCGGGGCACGGGGCAACGGGGCGGGGACCTGGCGGTGGCCTACCTGGAGACCCAGCTGGCGGCCCTGGGCCTGAGGCCCGCCGCTCCGGGGGGCTACCGCCAGGCCATCCCCTTCGTCGGGGCCCGGGCCTTGGCGGATCAGAGCTCCCTGCGCTTCGTGGGCAAGGGCTTTTCCGCCAGCTTCGCCTGTGGGCCGGAGATCATCTTCAACAGCACCCTCGGCCAGCCGGAGGTCCTCCTGGACGCGCCGCTGGTGTGGGTGGGCTTCGGCATCCACGCCCCGGAGGAGGGCTGGGACGACTACAAGGGCCTCGACGTGCGGGGCAAGCTGCTGGTGGTCCTGGCGGGGGAGCCCTCCCCCACCCCTGCCGAGCCCGGGCGCTTCCGCGGCCGGGACCTCACCTACTACGGACGGTGGAGCTACAAGTTCGAGGAGGCCGCCCGGCGCGGGGCCGCCGGGGCCCTCCTGGTCCACTCGGAGCCCGGGGCCGCCTATGGATGGAACGTCGTCCAGAACTCCGGGGCGGGGGAACGCTTCTACCTGGAGGGCCTTCGGGACGGGAACCCCTTCCAGGGCTGGATCCCCGAGGAGCACGCCCGCAAGCTCCTCGCGGATTCGGGCCACTCCCTGGACCGGCTCTCGGCCCGCGCCCAGTCCCGGAACTCCGTTCCCGTGGATCTGGGCATGCGCCTTCAGGGCCGCCTGGTGAGCCAGCTGCGCCGGCTGGAGCAGTACAACGTGGCGGGCCTGGTCCCTGGCACGGACCCCCGCCTCCGGGACGAGGTGGTCCTCTATTCGGCCCACTGGGACCACCTGGGCCTGCGGGAGGAGGGCATCTACAACGGGGCCGTGGACAACGCCTCCGGCTGCGCGGCCCTCCTGGCCATCGCCGAGGCGGCGGCGCGCCGCCCGGCCCGCCGCACCCAGATGTTCATGTTCTTCTGCGGCGAGGAACAGGGCCTCACCGGGGCCTCGGGCTACGTGCGGGCCCCCCTGTGGCCCCTGGCCAAGACCGTGGCGGACCTGAACCTGGACTGCCTGAACTTCCCGGGCCGGACCCGGGACATCCGCCTTCCGGGCCCCGGGCCCAGCTCCCTGGGGGCAGGGGGGGGGGCAGTGGCGGCTCGCATGGGCCTTCGGGTCCGGCGGGAACCTCCGGACACCCAGGGCCTGTATTTCCGGGCGGACCACTTTCCCCTCGCTAAGGCCGGGATTCCCGCCTTCACCCTCTCCATGGTCATGGGGGCCGACGATTCCTGGGACTTCGTCCGTCCCCGGCAGCGGGAGCTGGCCCGGACCTACGTGCGGGACCGCTACCACACGCCCAAGGACCGCTTCGATCCCGCCTGGGACCTGGGGGGGATGATGGACCAGGCCCGTTTCCTTTACCTGCTGGGGCAGCGGGTGGCCAACGGCGAGGCACGTCCCCGCCTGCGCGAGGCTCCTCCGAAGCCCGCCCCCCGGAGGCCCCGATGACGCCCTGTCCTTCCTGCGGATCCCCCCGCCGGAGCCCCGTTTCCGAGCCGTACGCGACGGAGGTCCGCAAGGTGGACCCGGACGACTTCGGCCTGGTGTGGCACACCCACCGGCTGGTCCTGTCGTCCGAG
>CAYSXG010000568.1:0-2649 GCA_964434895.1 uncultured Solibacteraceae bacterium
GGTTTGAAGGAGTGGCGCTGCTTGCACGGGGCGATGGGGTCTACCACGCAGGGGGTGTAGGCCCGGGGCATGCAGCCGTAGTCCTGCAGGGGCACCCCCGTGGTCCGGCGGGTGATGGCGTTGACCACCTTGCTGGGCAGCCGCCGGAACAGGGAATCGTTCTCCTCCCGGCCCTGGCGCCACCCCCCCACCACGTCGTAGCCTTCCTCCACCTTGGCCACCAGCTTGGGGATCTCTTCCGGGGGGTTCTGGAGGTCGGCGTCGAGGGTGACGACGACCCTCCCCTCCACCTCCGCTAAAGCCCCGAAGATGGCCGCATGCTGGCCGTAGTTGCGGTTGAACTCCACCACCTTGATGCGAGGCTCCGCCCTGGCCAGGTCCACGAGGAGTTTCAGGCTGCGGTCCTTGGATCCGTCATCCGTGAAGATCACTTCCCAGGGCCTTTCGGGGGACCCGAAATGCTCCTGCAGCACCGCCGAAAGACGCTCCCACAATGCGGGGATGTTGGCCTCTTCGTTGTAAATGGGGATCGCGACGGACAGGTAGGGCGCCATGGGGGTTATTCTATAGCCAGGGGAGTCCTCTTGGCCCAACCCAACATCCTGCTGGTGGAAGACGAGCTGAGCTTGGCCGAGGGCATCAAGCTCAACCTTGAGCTGGATGGGCTTCCCTGCCTCTGGATCACCCGGGGGGACGAAGCCCTCAAGCGCATCCTGAGCGAAAGGTTCGACCTCGTGATCCTGGACGTGATGCTGCCCGGCATGGACGGGTTCTCGGTCTGCGAGCGGATCCGGGACGCCAAGAACTTCACGCCCATCCTCTTCCTGACCGCCAAGAACACCGAGGACGACCGCGTCCACGGCTTCGAGACCGGCGGCGACGACTACTTGGGCAAGCCCTTCCAGGTGAGGGAGCTCCTGCTGCGCGTGCGGGCCATCCTCCGCCGGGAGGCCTGGTACAAGAGCCGCTCCTTCGGGGGTCGCCAGAAGTACGGGACCCACTGGGTGGACTTCGAGAACTTCACCGGGGACGGCCCCCACGGGGCCTTCCAGCTGGGGGTGAAGGAGTGCATGATCCTCAAGCTCCTGATGGAGCGGGCCGGACAGGTGGTGAGCCGGGCGGAGATCCTGGACAAGGTGTGGGGGGAGGACGCCTACCCCACCACCCGCACCGTGGACAACTTCATCGTGCGGATCCGCCGGGGGATGGAGACGGATCCCCACCACCCTCGATGGGTCCACACGATCCGCAGCGTGGGCTATCAGTTCGACCCCGAAGGACGCCAGAGGCGGGGCGAGGACTAGGCGCAAAACGGGGCCCTCGGGGCCCCGTTTCGATCTGGGGCTTCGCGGCCCGCCCCTATTTCGCGTCCAATTCGCGGCTCCGGTGCATGCGCCGGTAGCGCATCATCTGCTCCGCCAGGGTCTCCTTGGTTTCCAGCACCACGTCCTTCAGCACCGGACGCTCCTCCTTCATTTCCACGACGGGGACCAGCTGCGGGAAGACGAAGGCGCGCTCCTTGGGGATGTCCAGGGCCTCCATCCGGGCCCGGGTGTCCGCCTGCCAGGCCTTGTTCACCCGGGTGCCGAACTCGTCGAAGAACTTGGCGGCCCCTTCGCGATCCCCCATGGCCTTGAAGCCCTGGAGCTTCACCAGGATCTCGCCGACACCCTCCCGGGCCTTCTTCGCGTCCGCGAGGCTCACGAAGTGCTTGCCGTCCTGCACCACGATCTTCACGCCGAAGTCCTTGTCCGCCTGCGTGAGGTAGTTGAGGACCAGCTGGCGCCCGCGGAAATGGGCCTCCCGCACGGTCTCCCCCTCGATCTGGCCGTTGGCCATGAGCTGGCTGGTGAGGTAGCGCAGGTACATGGCCCGGGCGGCCTTCTCGTGGTCCTCGGCCGTGACGGCGCCGATCTCCACCACCTTCGGGTCCAGGAACTGGTAGAGCCCCACGGCATCCGCCCGGCATTCCTCTAGGGCGCTGTAGGTGGGACCGATCTTGGCGGAGGGCTCCTCCCCCTTGAGGCTTTCATCCGGCTGGCCGGATCCGTGTCCGATGACCTCGTGCATGTAGACGAGCCACTGACGGCCCAGATCCCCGAACTGGTTCACCACCGGCTGGTCCTCGGGGAGGTAGAAGGACTCCAGGGTGGCCTTCTTCACCTTGGGACTGGCGGCGCTCTCGACGTTCAGGAGCACCACGTTCTTGGAGCCGTGCTCCTTGCGGATATCCGCGTAGTTGGGCAGGTTGAAGGCCGCGGGGCTCATGGGCCCGGCATCGCCGGTCTCCACGATGACGTTCACCACCGTAGCCACCGGGGGCTCCACCTTCGCGCGCTTCCAGGCGTCCTTCCAGGGCATCTTCGACTCGAAGTAGAGGGCGTTGGCCCCGAGCTTCTCGATCTTGTCCGAATCCGCCTTGAAGCTGACGGAGCCCTCGTAGCTGCCGATGACGGAGCGGGGGTCCTTGTAGGTCTCGTAGAACCCGTTGAGGTAGTCCACGGCGGAGCGGGTCTTCAGCCAGGCGACGCTGTAGTCGCGGAATTTCTGCACCTCCCCGCCTTCGAGGAAGGCGATGAGGTCCTCCAGGGCCTTCTTCTGCTGGGCGTTGGGCTCGAAGCGGGTCTTCTTCACGCCTCCTTCTCCACC
>CAYSXG010000569.1:0-2646 GCA_964434895.1 uncultured Solibacteraceae bacterium
CTCCTTGTCCACCCAGTTCACCATCAGCATCCGCTCGTCGGCTTCGCCGAACTTCACCCCCACCGGGGCCTGGCTGGAGGCCGAGGCCGTAAGCTTGGCCCCGGGCCAGGCCGGCAGGTAGGGGAAGTCCTCCTGGGGCTTGGGCATCACCGGCGCGGGCCCCGGAGCCGGCAGCAGGATGAGGGGAGGCGGGGCCTTCTCCACCAGCACGCACCTCAGCTCCCCCCCGCCCACCACCGAGGCCCGGAACCAGGCGTCCCGTCCCCCGGCGTCGAGGCGGGCGATGCCCCGTTCGGGCCAAACGAGGTTCCAGCCCCCGAAGGCCAGGGCCTCCCGGATGCGCTCCTGCATGGCGAGCACCCCCAGGCGCGTCCCGGCCCCGCGGACCACGAAGCGCCAGACCCTGCCCTCCGCGGGAACCCGCACCAGGGCGCCGCCGGCGGGATTCCTCAGCTCCATCACCTCCTGGTCGAATTCGCTGCATTCGAGGGAGCCCGGCCTCAGCTCGAGGCCGCCGAAGGTGGGAAACCAGGCGGGCAGCGCCGCGGGGGCGGCGGATTGGATCAGGGCCGGGACCGGGAGCATGGTGGCCTAAGCATAGGGCTGGAGGGGCCCGCCACCGACAAAAAACCCCCGGGAAAACCCCGGGGGAATGGAGGGGGCACCGAAGGGCCGTCGCCTACTTCTTGGCCGAAGGGGCTTCCTCCTTGGCCTTGGCCGGATCGGCCTTCGCAGGATCCGCCTTGGGCTGGTCGCCCTTGGTCGGGGCAGCCGCCTCGGTCTTCTCGAAGACCCCGCGCTCCACGTACAGGACGTAGGGCGTCTCGTAGGCCTTGGCCTCGAGACCGTCGCGGTTCGGTCCCACCACCGTGAGCACCACCCGAACGGTGTGGTCCTTGGTGTTGGCGAATTCCAGGGAGCGCCCGTCCAGGGCCTTTCCGTCAGAGTTCACCACGGGCACGGGCTTGTAGTCCTCGTCCGTGAGCTCGAGATGGAAGGCGTGCTCCATGGGGTGCTCCACCCGGAACTTGAAGTAGCCCTGCATCGGCACGTCCAGCAGGTGGGCCCGGGATTCGCCCACGAGGATGGTCTCCTTCACGGACATGTTGTTGGCCCAGTTGGGGAAGAGCCGGGGCTTGGGGCGCTTCGAGGCCGCGGGCTTCGCGGCCGCGGGCTGCTCCACCAGGGCCGAGGCCTTCGCCGTCACGGACTGGGGCGGTACCGGCGCCGTGTCCGCGCGAAGGGCCGGGGCGAGGGCGGCGAGGGCCAACAGGGAATTCAGCATGGACTTCACAAAGACCTCCAGGAAGGCGATTCGGGGGCGCCGCATCTCGGGATGCCGGCCCTTCGATTCTAGCAGGAAGGGACCCCGGTCCCTCATTCCGCCCGGTAGTGGCAGCCTCGGGATTCCCGGTTCTGCAGCGCCGCCTTCAGGATCAGGCGGGCGCAGATGATGCCGCTGCGCAGCTCCAGCAGGCCGCGGCTGGGGGCGGAATCCCGGTAGAAGCGCTCGATGCGGTGGTAGAGGTAGCCCATGTCGCTGCGGCCCCGCTCCAGGCGGTCGGCGGTGCGCACGACGCCGGCGTAGTTCCAGAGGGTGGTGCGAATGAGGTTCCAGTCCTGCTCGATGAGGAGGGGGTCCGCCTCCACCGGATCCTCGGGGGCCCGCCAGGCCCGGAAGGTCTCCGGAGGCGGGCAGCGCACGCCGGCCAGGTCCCCCACGGCCGCCTCGGCCGCCCGGTGGCCCCACAGCAGCCCTTCCAGCAGGGAGGTGGAGGCCAGGCGGTTGGCGCCGTGCACGCCGGTGCAGGCCACCTCGCCGGCGGCGAAGAGGCCCGGGAGGCTGGTGCGCCCCTCCAGGTCCACCAGCACGCCCCCGCAGAAGTAGTGCGCCGCAGGCACCACGGGGATCGGATGGCGGGTGGGTTCGAGGCCCTCGGCGCGACAGGTGGCCAGGATGTTGGGGAAGTGGGCCTCCAGGTCGATGCGCTCGGCCACCGGCTTGAGGTCCAGGTACACGCAGGGTTCGCCGCTCTCCGCCAGCTCCTGGAAGATGGCCCGGCTCACCACGTCGCGGGGGGCCAGCTCCAGGCGATCCGGGGCGGTCCGGGCCATGAAGCGCTCTCCACGGCGGTTCACCAGGTGGGCGCCCTGGCCCCGCAGGGCCTCCGTGAGCAGGGTGCGGGGGCGGTTCGGCACGTACAGGGCGGTGGGGTGGAACTGCACGTACTCGCAGTTCACGATGCGGGCCGTGGCCCGGTAGGCCGCCGCCAGGCCGTCCCCCGTGGCCCCCTCGGGGTTGGTGGTGTGCAGGTAGAGGTAGCCCAGGCCCCCGGTGGCCAGCACCGTGCGCTTGGCGAGGACCATCCTCACGGAGGCGTCCGGATCGAGCAGGTAGGCCCCCCAGCCCCCGAGAGGGTCGTGCCCGCTGCGCGGATCCAGGCTGTGCAGCGCAGCGGCAATGCCGTCGCTTTGCATACGGTCATAGCGCTGCCGTTCGATCACCGCGCCCGGTTCGCTGCTGCTGTCGGCCAGGTAGTGGATCGGAGCGAACTCCTCGCTCGCCTCATCCGACCGCGCCTCCAGCGCGACGTCGCCGTCGCTCATGCGCGTTTCCATCTCGGCGACCTCTTCGGGCTTCACGTC
>CAYSXG010000570.1:0-2646 GCA_964434895.1 uncultured Solibacteraceae bacterium
CGGGTTCTGGTCCGGGTGGTACTGCATCGCCAACTTCCGGTAGGCCTTCTTGATCTCGTCCACCCCGGCGGTCCTGGGGACCCCGAGGACTTCGTAGTAGTCCCGTTTCGCCATCCGATCAGGATACCCCGGGAGGCCGGGGCCCCGAACCCCCTATGCGAGGCTCAGCCCATCAGGGAGCCGCTCCCCCCCGAGGGGGGCGGCGGAACGGGGGGCAGGCCGCTGTCCAGGGCCGACATCATGGCCTCGCTGGCGGCGATGACCGCGTCCGTGAGCAGCTTTTGGGCCTCCAGGAGCTCGCCTTCCACGGCCTTCAAGGCCTCCATGTCCTTGGCGGCCACCGCCTGGCGGGCGTTGGCGAGCACGTTGCGCACGAAGGTCTGCCGGTCCTCCGTGAGGTGCTTGCCGCATTCCACGAAGCTCTTGTCGCAGGAGAACAGCAGGCCCTCGGCGCTGGCCACGTACTTGAGCTGCTCCTTGCGCTTGAGGTCGGCCTCCGCATTGGTGGAGGCCTCCCGGATCATCCGCTGGATTTCCAGCTCCGAAAGGCCGGAGCTGGGGCGGATGCTCATGGTCTGTTCCAGGTTGGTCATCAGGTCCCGGGCGCTGACCTTGACGATGCCGTTGGAATCGATGTCGAAGCTGACCTCGATCTGGGGGACTCCCTTGGGCAGGGGCGGGAGGTTGATGAGGTCGAAGCGGCCCAGGCTCTTGTTGTACTCCGCCAGCTCGCGCTCCCCCTGAAGGACGTGCACTTCCACCCGGCTCTGGTTGTCCGTGACGGTGGTGAAGGTCCGGGCGTCGCGGCAGGGGATGGTGCTGTTGCGCTCGATGATCTTCACGAAGCCCCCGCCCTGGGTCTCGATGCCGAGGGAGAGGGGCGTGACGTCCAGCAGGACGAGGTCCTTCACCTCCCCCTTGAGGACGCCGCCCTGGATGCTGGCCCCCGCCGCCACCACCTCGTCGGGGTTGATGGTGCGGTTGGGCTCCTTCCCGAAGAACTCCTTCACCTTCGCCTGGACCATGGGCATGCGGGTCTGGCCACCCACCAGGATGACCTCGTCCACGTCCGCGGGGCGCTTGCCCGCGTGGCCCATGGCGTCCCGGATCGGGGCCATGGTGCGATCCACCAGCTCCCGCACCATGTCCTCCAGGGCCTCCCGCGTGAGGGTGGCCTCCAGGTGCTGGGGCCCCGTGGGGGTCTGGGCGATGAAGGGGAGCCGGATATCCACCCGGTCCAGGGTGGAGAGTTCGCACTTGGCCTTTTCCGAAGCCTCCTTGAGGCGCTGGAGGGCCATGCGATCCTGGGTGAGGTCGATGCCGGTCTTCTGCTGGAACTGCAGGGAGAGCCACTGGAGGATGGAGAGGTCGAAGTCCTCGCCGCCCAGGAAGGTGTCTCCGCTGGTGGCCAGGACCTCGAAGACCCCGTCGTTCATTTCCATCAGGGTGAAATCGAAGGTGCCCCCCCCCAGGTCGTAGATGGCCAGCATCTTCCGTTGGGCCTTCTTGTCCAGGCCGTAGGCCAGGGCGGCGGCGGTGGGCTCGTTGATGATGCGCAGGACGTTCAGGCCCGCGATGCGGCCCGCGTCCTTGGTGGCCTGGCGCTGGGCGTCGTCGAAGTAGGCCGGCACCGTGATGACCGCGTCCGAAACCTCCTCGTGCAGGAAGGCCTCCGCGGCCTGCTTGAGGGAACGGAGCACGATGGCGCTGATCTCGGGGGGGGCGTAGTCCCGTTCGCCGATGCGCAGCCAGGCATCCCCGTTGGGGGCCTTGACCACCGGGAAGGGGAGGCGGGTGAGGGCCTCCTGGACCTTCCCCGTATCGAACTTCTGCCCGATCATGCGCTTGACGGCGAAGAGGGTGCGCTGGGGATTCGTCACCGCCTGGCGCTTGGCGATGTGGCCCACCAGGACGTCGCCCTTATCGGTGAAGGCCACGACGGAGGGCGTCGTGCGGCTGCCCTCCCGGTTATGGATCACCCGGGCGTCCCCGGACTCCATGACGCAGGCGCAGGAGTTGGTGGTCCCGAGGTCGATTCCGATCAGCTTGCCGGACATGGCGCTTCTCCGCGTTTACTGGATGGTCGAATCGGGGGCGTCGGGAGGGGCTGCTTCCCCCGCCTCCCCGGGAGGGATGAAGGGCAGGGGCGCGTGGTTCACCACGACCCGCGCGGGCCGCAGGAGCTGGTCCCGCAGCATGTAGGCCTTCTCGTAAATGGCCGCGACGGCGTGGTCCGGCAGGTCGGGGCTCTGCATGGTGGTGAGGGCCTCGGCATGCTCGGCGTCGAAGGGGTCGCCGATCTTGAGGTCCAGGGGCACCGCCCCCAGGCGGCGCAGGGCGTCCACGAACTGCTTGCGGATGAGCTCCACGCCCCCCCGGAAGGCCTCCATGTCCTGGTAGGTGGCCTCGAGGCTGCGCTCGAAGTTGTCCAGCACCGGCAGGATCTCCAGGAGGGTCTTCCGGTCCGCCTGCTCCACGGCGAGCTGGGTGTCCCGCTGGCTCCGGCTGCGGAAATTGGTGAAGTCCCCCGCCAGGCGGCGGAACTGGTCCATGATCTCCGCCTCCCGCTTCTCCATGTCCTCGATCTGGCCCTTGGCCGCCCCGAGCTGGGCCTGGAAGGCGTGGTGCTGCTCCTGGAGCTTGGTC
>CAYSXG010000571.1:0-2637 GCA_964434895.1 uncultured Solibacteraceae bacterium
GTTGCGCAGCCAATCCACCTGATCAAAGTCAGGCCATCGGCGAGCTTCAGCCGTGCAAACGGCACAAGGTTGAGAACTCCCTGAGGCGCCACATAGACGATCGTCGCCGAAGTTATAGCTCGCTTGAACGGCGCAAACAGACGCTCGTATAGTCTCGCGGCGGCCTGATCGTCCAGTGCCGCCGCCAGCAGCTGGAACTCTGAAACTGGCCCTAGATCCTCCACCACCGGCTCCGCGGCGATGAAGCCGAAGTCGTAGTCGTGGCGCAGGACCTCCCCGGGGATGCGGTCCGAGTAGCCCGTGTGGAGCTGCACCGCGATCTTGGGATGGGTGTGGTGGAAGCGCCGGATGAGGCCCGGAAGCACGCAGTCCACGACGCTGTCGGGGCCCACGAGGGTGAGGGTGCCCTGGCCCAGGCCCCGGAGGCCCTTGAGGGTCTCGAAGGCCTCGGCCCGCAGCTTGAGCATGCTTTCGGCGTAGTCCAGGAGGCTGCGTCCCGCGTGGGTGAGGGCCAGGCCCCGGCCCGAGCGCACCAGCAGCGGCTCTCCGAGCCCGTCCTCCAGGCGCTTCATGGCCATGCTCACGGCGGGCTGGGTCTTGTGCAGGCGCACGGCCGCCCGGGAAACGCTGCCCTCCCGGGCCACGGTGACGAAGACTTCGAGCTGGTTCAGTTCCATGGCGCAAGACCTTGAATGGGAAACCGCAGATTACGCAGATGCCACAGATTCAGGGTCGGGATTGGGAGGCCCATCTGCGGAATCTGCGGTTTCAAAGCTTCAAACCGAGAAGTAGCGCGCCTGGGGATGCCAGGCCACCAGGGCGCTGGTGGTGTATTCGGGGTCCATCTGGAAGCTCTCCGTGAGCTGGACGCCGATGGCGTCGCCCCCCAGCAGTTCTAGGACGGGGGCGTTGCCCTCCAGGTCCGGGCAGGCGGGGTAGCCGAAGGAGTAGCGCGACCCTTGGTAACCCTGGCTGAAGAGCTGGCGCAGGCTGGGCGCGTCCCGCTTGTGGATGCCCAGCTCCCGGCGGACCTGGGCATGGAGCAGCTCGGCGTAGGCTTCGGTGAGCTCCGTGGCCAGGCCATGGAAGGCGAAGTAGTCCGCGAAACGCTCTTCGGCGTAGAGGCTCCGGGCGAATTCCGCGGCCTCGGGCCCGAGGGTGACGAGCTGGAGGGCCAGGACGTCCCCCCCCTCGCCGTCGAAGAAGTCGGCGATGCAGAGGCGGCGCCCGGTGGCCTGGCGGGGGAAGGCGATGCTGCGGAGCTCCCGCCGCGGATCGGCGGGATCGTAGACCCGCACCAGGTCCCCCTCCGAGCGCACGGGAAAGTAGCCGTAGCGGGCCCGGGGGGTGAGGATTCCCTCCCGGAGGAGGCGCTCCTTCCAGCGCGCCAGTTCCGGTTCGGCCCGCTCCTGCAGCACCTGCTGGAAGGCCTCGTCGCTGAGGGAACCCTGGGCGTAGGACCAGCGGTTGCGGATGACCACGAAGGTGTCCAGGTAGTCGAAGAGGGCCTCCACGCCGTGGGCGGCCTCCCGTACGCCCCAGAAAGGGGCTTGGGGCTTCTCGAAGCTACGTCGCACCCAGGAGCTCTGCCCCCGGGGCGTGAGGGGGGTGGCGGCGCCGGCGGGCTTCAGGATGGTGATGCCCGAACCCGCGGCCTCGGCGTAGAGGGGGGCCGGCGCGGCGGGCTCCAGTCGCCCCTCCGCCAGGGCCTGCATGTGGCGGAGGCCCTCGAAGGCGTCTTCGGCGTAGCGCACGGGGCCCCCGTAGACCTGCTGGCAGTCCTGGTCCACGTAGGAGCGGGTGAGGGCCGCGCCCCCCAGGATGACCGGGATGCGCAGGCCCTGTTCCTGCAGGAACTGGAGGTTCTCCTTCATGATCACCGTGGATTTCACGAGCAGGCCCGAAAGGCCCAGGGCGTCTGCGGGCCAGGCCTCCAGCTCCTTCAGGATGGTTTCGATGGGCTGCTTGATGCCCAGGTTCCGGACCTCGAAGCCGTTGTTGCTGAGGATGATGTCCACCAGGTTCTTGCCGATGTCGTGGACGTCCCCCTTCACGGTGGCCAGGAGGATGCGCCCCTTCTGGTAGTCCGAGGCCTTGGGCAGCACGGGCTCCAGGCGCCGGATGGCGGCCTTCATGGTCTCGGCGCTCTCCAGCACGAAGGGCAGCTGCATCTCCCCGGCGCCGAAGCGCTCCCCCACCACCTTCATGCCTTCCAGGAGCACTTCGTTGATGAGCCGGAGGGGGTCCAGGCCCTCGGCCAGGGCCGCATCGATGTCGGAGACGACGCGCTGCTTCTCCCCGTCGACGATGTCCAGTTTCAGCCGCTCCTCGAGGGAGAGGTCGGCGGCCGGCGCCGAGGCTTCGCCGCCCCTGCGGTCGCTGAAGCGGGCCAGGACCTCCTTGAGGGGGTCGTAGCCGGCCCGACGGCGGTCGTAGAGGAGGTCCTCGAAAACCGCCCTCGCCTCGGGATCGATCTTGGCGACGGGGATGACCTTGGAGGCGTTGAAGATGGCCAGGTCCAGCCCCTGCTGCCCCGCGTGGTAGAGCATCAGCGCGTTGAGGACGTGGCGGGCTCGGGGGGCCAGCCCGAAGCTCACGTTGCTCACACCCAGCCTGGTGAGCACGCCGGGGAAGCGG
>CAYSXG010000572.1:0-2634 GCA_964434895.1 uncultured Solibacteraceae bacterium
CGGAGAAGAACACATCCTCGCGGGCGGTTCCCGCGCCGGGTGGGCGACGTGGTGATCCCCGGCTCCTCCCTCCGCACCCACACGGGCCCCACGGACCAGTACACCCTCCACGGCCAGGTGGCCCGGGCCGAGGGCACCTTTCTGGACGACCTGACCCTCGACGACCTCCATCGGGAAATGGGGCTCCCGGTGGTTCCCGGGGGCGCCAACCTGAGCCAGCTGCTGGACCACCTCCAGGCCTCCGAGCGCGCGGCGGGCTTCACGGGCCGGGATCTCACGCGCATCTTCCACGCCGACGGCCTGAACCTCCCCCAGGGGGCCTACAACCCCTGACCGACGGACAGGTCAGCGGGGAAGGGCCCCCTGCAGCAGGCTGTCCACCGGCGCCGCCCGGGCCCCGTCCACGTTGCTCAGCAGGAGACAGACCAGGCCGCTGGCCGGATCCATGAACAGGGACGTGGTGGTGCCCGGAAAGCCGCCCGTATGCCCCACCAGCCACCCCCGATCGTCCTCGAGGAGGGCGAAGCCGAGGCCGTAGTGGTCCGTGATCCCGCTCCCCGGGCGTCGGGGAAAGTCGCTGACCGGCGCCCTCAACAGGGCGAAGGTCTCGGGCCGGAGGAGGCGCCCCTGCAGCAGGCCCCGGGCGAAGCGCAGCAGATCCGGCGCCGTGCTGATCGAGTCTCCGGCGGGACTCCCCTTGAAGGGCTTGATCTGGACGTGGGTGCGCGCGGGACCGGGCATGGGGTCCCCCTCGGGGCCCCATTCGTGGGTGTATCCCGTGGCCATGCGGGGCAGGTCCTCGTCCGCCTCGAAGTAGCCGCTGTCCTTCATGCCTGCGGCTTCGAAGACGTGCTTCTGGACGTAGGCGAAATAGTCTTCCCCGCTGGCCCTTTCCACGATGGCCCCGAGCAGGATGAAGCCCACGTTGCTGTAGGCCCATTTCGTGCCCGGCTCGAAGGCCAGGGGGGCCTTCTCGAAGAGGGGGAAATAGTCCTTCACCGCCCGCAGGCTCGTGCGCCGGGCCTCGAAGTCGGGGCCCCAGTAGGTGCCGAAGCCGCTCGTGTGGGCGAGGAGGTGGCGCACCTTCACCTTGGACCAGCCCGGGTGTCCGGCGTACTCCGGGAGGTGCTTGGTGATGGGGTCCTCCAGGGCCACCTTCCCCCCCTCGATCAGCTGGCCGATGGCCACGGTCGTGAAGAGCTTGCCCAGGGAGGCCAGCTGGAACCGCGTGTTCCGGGTGATGGGGAGGGACTCGGCCCGCAGGGCCAGGCCCGAGGCCTGCTCGAAGAGGACCTGGTCCCCCTTGGCCACCAGGGCCACGCCCCCGAAGCGCCCGGCCCTGGCCTCGGACTCCATGAGGGCGGCCACGGCCCTGAAGTCGGTCCGGGGCGGTTCCGGGGCCTGGATCGCGGGTGGAAGCGGCAGGGGCATGAAGTCCTCTCGGCTTGGATGGATTACAAATACCTCAGATGGTCCCTCCGTATGCAGAAAAAGGGCCCGCGAAGCGGGCCCTTTCACGCGTCCCGAAGGGGGTCTCTCAGCTGCGCTTCTTCATGGAGATGAGCACCTTCACGTCCCCGCCGTCGAGCCCCTGGAAACGGGGGTCCGAGGAGGTTTCCTTCTTGGCCTTCTCGCTGGCGATGCGGACCTGGTCCAGGGCATCCACCGCCTGCTGGTACTTGATCTCCTCGTCCACCTTCAGCGTGACCTTGCGGCTGTTGATGGGCTGGAGCTTCACGGCGGCGAGCACCTTGTCGGCGATCTCGTTCACCTGGACCTCGTCGGACTGGAGGAAGAACTTCCCCTGGCTGTCGATGGTGATGACCACCGGCACGTCGTCGCTCTTGGGGGGCGGCGGCGTGGTGGTCTGGACGACCTGGGGAACGGTGACCTTGGCCCCCTTGGTGAGGCCGGGCACCATGACGATGAAGACGATGAGCAGCACGAGCACGATGTCGATCAACGGGGTGACGTTGATGTCGGACTTCGCGCCTCCGGACTTGGGACCTACGGCAGCGCCCATTACTTACCCCCTTCCTTCTTTTCCTCGCCCGTGACGATCTGGGCCTCGTCGGCCCCGCCCTTGCGGCAGGCTTGGAACAGCTTGTTGATGTACTTGAAGGGGAGGTCGGCGTCGGCCTTCACGAAAACGCGGTTGTCGCCGCCCTGCAGGGACATGGCCTTGTTCACGTAGTCCGTGAACTTCTGCTCGGAGGCCTCGTCGTCCAGGGTGAACTTGAGGCCCTTCGCTTCCTTGTCGTCGATGGTGATGTCCCCGGGCTCCACCTGGTCGGCCTTCCCACCGGGCTTGCGGTTGTAGAAGACCGTCAGGTACTTGGTGCCCGAATTCTTTTCGATCTTGGGGCTGTGCTTGGCGAGGGGCAGCTTCACGCTGTCGTTCACGGCGGGCGTGATCACGATGAAGATGATCAGCAGCACCAGCACGATGTCCACCAACGGCGTCACGTTGATGTCCGATTTCACCCCGCCCTTCTTGGAGCCTACATCCATACCCATAGGCTTCCTCCTTTCGGAATGTTCAGGGGGAGAAGGAGCCTCCCCCCCCGAGGGGTGGAAACGATTAGGCCTGGCTCTCGCGGCGGATGAACTCGTCCACCATCTGGGAGGCGGCGT
>CAYSXG010000573.1:0-2634 GCA_964434895.1 uncultured Solibacteraceae bacterium
CCCTTGAAGAGGCCGAGGCCGATGCCCAATTTCTTCTCCCCCTTGACCTCCATGGCCCGCTCCACCTTCACCCGGGCCCCTTCTTCCGAAAGGCCTTCCACCACGCCGGTCATGCCCACGCCTTCGAAAAGGCTGGTGAGGGCCGTGAGGGTGGCGCCCTCCCGGGGATTGAGGCGAGCCCTCGGTTTTTTGCGTCGTTCGAGGAGCTCCAGGTTGGGGGGCAGCTCCACCACCGCGAGTCCCGAACGGAATTCCACGAGCTTGCCCTGGCCCCCGGCCCGCAGGTTTTCCAGGATGAACACGAAGCGGACCCGGTCGCCCTTTTCTGCCAGCAGAGGGCCTCCGAGCTGGAAGCTCACCCTTCCAGCGCCCTCGTCCAGGGACTGGATCTGGGCCTCCACCTCCCGGCCCTTGGCGTCCCGGAGCTGGAAGGGGAGGCGCACCCGCTGGGCGTCTTCGAGGTAGGCCAGCACCTGGTCACTGGCACCGACCTCCTTCTTGTCCTTTCCGAAATTGAATAGCGCCATGGGCACCCGCGGGATGGAGGTGATGTCCGGACTATCGGCGCAGGGCAGGAAGCCTTGAATTGCGGCGGATTTCCGTGGCCCCAACTTCCCTCGCCGGCCCGTTCCGGGTTCCGCTACATTCAGATGAATATGGCCGAATCCCCGACCCGTTGCTTTCTCCTCGCCCACCAGGGTCCCAAGGACAAGGAAGGGGTGATGATCGAGCACCTGCGGGAGCTGGCGGAGCTGGTCCGGGCCTGCGGGATGGAGCCCGTGGGCCAGCGGATTTTCCGCCGGGCCACGGTGGATTCCCGCAGCTACTACGGAAGAGGACAGCTGGAAACCGGGGCCGAGGAGGCGAGGAGCCTGGAGGCCACCCTCCTGATCTCGGACGACGATCTCACGGGAAGCCAGGTCCGCAACATCGAGAAGGCCACGGGCATCCCCTGCATGGACCGTCCCGGCCTCATCCTGGCCATTTTCGAGCGACGGGCCCAGACCCGCGAAGCGAAGGCCCAGGTGGAGCTGGCGCGCTGCGAGTACGAGCTGCCGCGCCTCAAAGGGGCGTGGACCCACCTGGAACGCCAGGCCGGCGGGGTGGGGTTGCGGGGCGGCCCGGGGGAGACCCAGATCGAGGTGGACCGCCGCATGACCCGCACCCGCATCAGCCAGCTGAAGAAGGAGCTGGAGCACCTGGAGCGGGTGCGGGAGACCCAGCGTTCGGGCCGTGTCCCGGGCCTTCCCCGCGTGGCGCTGGTGGGCTACACCAATGCCGGAAAGACCTCCATCCTCAAGGCCCTGACCGGGGAGGGGGACCCCAAGGACATGCTCTTCGCCACCCTCGACACCACCACGCGAAGGGCCTGGCTGGGGGCCGACCCCGAGAGCGGCCAGCCCAAGCAGGCCCTGGTTTCCGATACGGTGGGTTTCATCCGCAAGCTGCCCCATCAGCTGGTGGCGGCCTTCCGCTCCACCCTGGGGGAGGTACGCACCGCCGAGGCCCTGCTGGTGGTGGCCGACGCGGCCAGTCCCGACCTGGAGGACCATCTGAAGATCGTGGGGGCCACCCTGCACGAGATCGGCTGCGGGGACCATCCGCGCCTCCTGGTGCTCAACCAGGTGGACCGGCTCACGCGCCCTCGGCGCCTGGACCTCAAGAGGCGCCACCCCCACGGGGTCTTCTGCTGCGCCCTTCAGAGGGAGGGCCTCGACGAGGTGCGGGAGTGGCTGCGGGAGCTGATCCCGGGCCCGCCCCGCCCCCGGGAGCTGGAGGACTGGGAGCGGCCCCTTCTGGAGCCCCAGGAAGCCTAAGGGGGCTTAGCCCTCCTCGGGGGCCTTTTGGTCCGGCAGGCGGGTGGCCCCCCAGGCCAGCCCCAGGGCCAGGAGGAGCCTCAGGGCGAAGACCTGGGTGGAGAGCCCGTGGTTGCGGCGAAGGGCCGCCAGGTCCAGGTGCTCCTCGGGCAGGGTGGAAAGGTTCCCCCCGTGGGCCGCGCGCAGCTCGCGGATGCGCGGGGTCAGGATGAAGGCGCTGAGGGCCGTGAGGAGCAGGGCGACGGTGGCCGTCGCGCTCCACATCCTCAGGGGGCCGACGGGCTCCGGATCCTGGATTTCCCCTAGCCAGCGGCTGCCGTAGCTGAGCAGGAAGGAGAGGCCGAAGGCGAGGAAGGCCATCCCGTCCAGGCGGGCCACCAAGGCCCCGGCCACGGTGGCCGCCGTCTCGCGGTCCGGGAGCAGGCGGAAGAGGGTCGGAGCGACGAGGGCCCCGAAGCCCAGGGCCATGCCGGCCCAGAGCAGGAGGAGGGAGGCGGAGAGGAGGTCCAGGCGGCGCAGGGTGGCGGGATTAATGGCGGTCGGCCGATTCCCAGAAGCAGGCCCAGGGGGCGCTGGGAAATCGCGCCGATCTCGGCGATGGCCAGGGCGATGATGTCGGCGGCGAAGGCCACCGGCTCGGCGTGGAAGTTGCCGCCCGACACCACATCGCCCTGCTCGGGGAACACCAGCGGGTTGTCCGACGCGGCATTGGCTTCGATGCGCAGGATGCGCGCGGCGTGCTGCAGGTTGTCCAGGCAGGCCCCCATCACCTGCGGCTGGCAGCGGATCGAGTACGGGTCCTGCACGCGGCCGCAGG
>CAYSXG010000574.1:0-2633 GCA_964434895.1 uncultured Solibacteraceae bacterium
GGCACAGGGTCGTGCCGTCCCGCTGGCTTAGGGAGCGGAGCCCCCGGGTCACTTCGGGTTCCAGGAGGGATTCCTCGAAGGCCCCCGCGTAGTCCTGGCGGTCGGGCCGCGGCCGGTCGGCGGGAAGCTACAGCAGGTCCGGAGCGCCCGCCAGGGCGGTCCTCCAGTACTCGGACTGCTCGTGGAGGACCTCCCCGGTCACCCAGGCCCGCTGCCAGGCGGCGTAGTCCGCGTACTGCACGTCCAGGGGGGGCAGGGGATCCGCCTCGCCCATGGAGAAGGCTTCGTACAGGGCGCTCAATTCGTGGACCAGCACCCCCGTGGACCAGCCGTCGAAGACGATGTGGTGAACGACCAGCAGCAGCGCGTGCTCGTCCTCCTTCAGCTGGACGAGCCGGCCCCGAAGGAGGGGGCCCTGCGCCAGATCGAAGGGTGCGCGGGTCTCCTCCACGAAGAGGCGGGCCAGCTCCTCCTCGGCGGAGGCCCGGCCCCGGAGGTCGGATTCCGACAGAGGGAAGCAGCTGGACTCGGCGGGGGCGATGCGCTGGAGGGGGCGCCCATCCACCTGGACGAAGGTGGTGCGGAGCGCTTCGTGCCGGGCCACGATCCGGTCCAAGGCGCGGCGCAGGGCGGATTTGTCCAGGCGGCCCAGGAGGCGCAGGCCGTCGGGGATGTGGTAGGCCTCGCTCGAACCCTCGATCTGGGCCAGGAACCAGAGGCGTTGCTGGGAGAAGGAGAGGGGCAGTTCCCCGCCCCGATCCGCTGGGAGGAGGGGGGGGAGCTGGGCGCCCCCGGCCCCGAGGCCTTGGGCGAAGCCCGCCAGCGTCGGCCGAGCGAAGAGGTCCCCGAGGGGGGCCTCGATGTCCAGGAGCTGCCGCAGGCGTGACACCATCTGGACCGCGAGGAGGGAGTGTCCTCCGAGTTCGAAGAAGTTGTCGTGGCGGCTGACGCGGGGGAGCTTGAGGAGGTCGGCCCAGAGGGAGGCGAGGGTCTCTTCGACGTCGCCGAGGGGGGCCTCGAAGCCCCGGGCGGCGTAGGCGTCGGCCTCGGGGGCGGGGAGGGCCTTGCGGTCGAGCTTGCCGTGGGAGGTCTGGGGCAGGGCCTCCAGCCTCACGTAGGCCGCGGGGACCATGTAGTCCGGCAGGTGGCCGGCCAGGTGGGCGCGGAGGGCTTCGGATTCGAGGGGGGCCGCGCCCTGGTCCTCGGCGGTGTAGTAGGCCACGAGGCGCTTGTCCCCGGGGTGGTCCTCCCGGGCGACGACGACGGCCTCGCGAAGGCCGGGGTAGGCCCCGAGGCGGGCCTCGATTTCCCCGAGCTCGATGCGGAAGCCCCGGATCTTGACCTGGAAGTCGTTGCGCCCGAGGAACTCGAGGGTGCCGTCGGTCCTCCAGCGGGAGAGGTCGCCGGTGCGGTACATGCGGGCGCCGGGCTCCGGGGCGAAGGGGTCGGGAACGAAGCGCTCGGCGGTGAGATCCGGGCGGTTGAGGTAGCCCCGGGCCACGCCGGCGCCGCCGATGTGGAGTTCGCCGGCCACGCCGACGGGAGTGGGCTGGCCGTGGGCGTCGAGGATGTAGACCCGGGTGTTGGCGATGGGACGGCCGATGCAGGCCCAGCAGGAGCCCTCGGGGTCGACCTCGTGGATGGCGGCGTTGACGGTGGCTTCGGTGGGGCCGTAGGCGTTGAAGAGCTTGGGGCGGTAGCCCGGGCGCTTGAACCAGGCGCTGAGGGCCTCGGCGCCGACGGCGTCGCCGCCGATCATGATGCGGCGGACGCAGGCGGGGATGGGGACGTCGTAGGCGAAGACCAGCTGCTGCCAGAAGAGGGTGGGGAGGTTGGCGGAGGAGACGCCGTTCTGTTCGCAGAGGGCCCAGAACTGGGAGGCGGCGGCCATCCAGGCGTCGGTGCGGAGGACGAGGGCCGCGCCGTTTCCGAGGGCGCCGAAGATTTCCTCGACGGACATGTCGAAGGTGAAGGAGGCGAACTGGAGGATCCGGTCCTCGGGAGTGAGGTCGTACTTGAGGCGGAGGGCGGTGACCTGGTTGCAGAGGCCGCGGTGCTCGATCATCACGCCTTTGGGTTTTCCGGTGGAGCCGGAGGTGTAGATGACGTAGGCGAGGTGGCGGGGGTTCAGGCCGATCGTATGGCGGTCGAGGTTGGTGTCGGGGCGGTGGGCCCAGGGCTCGGGCTGGAGGGGAAGGAGGGGGAGGGAGACGGCGAGGCCGGCAAAGCGGTCCTGGAGGTGGGCCTGGGTGAGGAGGGCCATGGCACCGCTGTCCTCGAGCATGTAGGCCAGGCGCTCGGCCGGATAGGCGGGGTCGAGGGGGAGGTAGGCGCCGCCGGCCTTGAGGACGGCGAGGAGGCCGACGATCATCTCGAAGCCGCGGTCGGCGCAGAGGGCCACGCGGGCGTCGGGGCCGATGCCGAGGTCCCGGAGGCCGTGGGCCAGGCGGTTGGCGCGGGCGTTGAGCTCGCCGTAGGTCATGGAGCGGCCTTCGAAGACCAGGGCCACGGAGTCCGGGGCCTGGGCCGCGTGGCCTTCGATCAGCTCCTGGATGCAGTGCTCGTCCGGGAAGGGCACTCCCGTCTCGTTCAGCCCCACCAACACACGCTCCCGCTCCGCCTCCGGCAGGATG
>CAYSXG010000575.1:0-2631 GCA_964434895.1 uncultured Solibacteraceae bacterium
TAGACTGGAGGGCCCATGAACAGCGCCCCAGCCCCCCGCCCCGACGAGCTCCTGAACCGCGAGCTCAGCTGGCTGGAGTTCAACGCCCGGGTCCTGGAGGAGGCCGAGGACCCCTCCGTGCCCCTGCTGGAGCGGGTCAAGTTCCTCTCCATCGTCTCCAACAACTGGGACGAGTTCTTCATGGTCCGGGTGGCGGGCATCTGGCGCCAGATCGACGCCGGCATCACCACCCCCACCCCCGACGGCCTCACCCCCCGTCTATTGCTGGGCAAGGTCTCCGAGCGCATCCACGCCTACAGCGCCCGCCAGCACCAGCTCTTCCACGAGAGCATCGGCCCCCTGCTGGAGCAGGAGGGTATCGTGGTGCTGGAGCCCCACGAGCTCAATGAGGAGCAGCGGGCCTTCGCGGCCGAACACTTCCACAAGACCCTCATGCCCCTCATCACCCCTCTGGCGGTGGACACGGGCCACCCCTTCCCCCGCCTGGGCAACCGGGCCCTGGTGCTGGTCGCGGAGCTGGAGGCCGAGGAGCACCTGGAGCAGGGGGGGCTTCCAGTGACGGAGCTGGCCTTCATCCACGTGCCCGCCAGCGTTGCCCCGCGCTTCCTGCGCCTGCCCTCGCGGGCCGACACCCACCATTTCGTGATCCTGGAAGACGTCGTGCGGATGCACCTCGACGCCCTCTTTGATGGCTACCGCATCCAGGGCTGCCACACCATCCGGGTGACCCGGGATTCGGATCTCTGGGTGGACGAAGACCCCGAAGAGGACCTGCTCAAGACCGTGGAAGAGAGCCTGCGGGACCGCCGCCGCGGCGCCGTGGTGCGCCTCCAATACGAGCGGGACCTTCCCCAGCACCTGCTGGATGTCCTCATCGAGGAGCTGGAGCTGGCGCCGGAAGATCTCTACCCCACGGACGGGTTCACCGCCTTCTCGGATCTGATGCAGCTCTACGCCCAGCTGGATCTGCCCGCGCTGAAAGACCCCACGCTGCAGCCCCTGCCCATCCCCCAGCTGGACGGCGCCGCGAACATCTTCGACGCCATCGCCAAGCACGACATCCTGGTGCACCACCCCTACCAAAGCTTCGACGATTCCGTGGTGCGCTTCCTCCGGGAGGCCGCCGACGACCCGAAGGTGCTGGCCATCAAGATCACTTTGTACCGCACCAGCCCCACCAGCCCTATCGCGGCGGCCTTGGAGCGGGCGGCGGAGCGCGGCAAGCAGGTGGCGGCCATCGTGGAGCTGCGGGCCCGCTTCGACGAGGAGTCCAACATCGCCTGGGCGCGGCGCCTGGAGAAGGCCGGCGTCCACGTCGTGTATGGCCTGCCGGGCTACAAGACCCACGGCAAGGCCTGCTTGGTGGTACGGCAAGAAGCCAGCGGCATCAAGCGCTACTGCCACCTCGGCACCGGCAACTACAACGAGCGCACCTCCAGGCTCTACACCGACCTGGGCCTGCTCACCGCCCGGCCCGAGATCGGTGAGGACCTGAGCCACCTCTTCAACCTCCTCACGGGCTACACCCGGCCGCCCCACTTCCACCGCATCCTGCTGGCCCCTCAGGGCCTGCGGGCGGGGCTGCGGGATCGCATCCAGCGCGAACGGGAGCATGCCCGCGCGGGCCGCCCGGCACGGGTCATCTTCAAGGCCAACGCCATCGTGGACCCCCAGATGATCGGCGACCTCTACGAGGCCTCCCGGGATGGGGTGGTGGTGGACCTCATCGTCCGCGGTAGCTGCTGCCTTCGCCCCGGGGTGGAGGGGCTCTCGGAGAAGGTCCGGGCCGTCTCCATCATCGACCGCTTCCTGGAGCACGCCCGGGTCTACCACTTCGGCAACGATGGCACCCCGGAGACCTGGCTCTCCTCCGCGGATCTCATGCCCCGGAATCTGGACCACCGCGTGGAGCTGGCCTTCCCCCTGGACGACCCCATCCTCGCCGCCCAGGTGCTGGAGATGCTGGAACTCCAGCTGCGGGACACCGTGAAGGGCCGGGTGTTGGGTCCTGAGGGCCAGTCCATGCGCCGCGGGCTGGAGGAGGGCGAGCCCCTCCGCAGCCAGCAGCGCCTTTACGAGCACGCGAGGCTGCAGAGCGGCGTGGCGATGCCCACCCAACGGCTCTCGGATTAGCCGGAGCCTTGGCTAGCCGGGGCTAGTCAGGGTTGGCGCCGGGCCGGCCTTCCAGGCTGTGCTTGAAACGGCCCAGCAATTCGGCGGCCAAGTCCCGGCCCCCCAACCCGAAGGCCAGGGCGAGGGCGAGGCAGATGGCTCCGAAGCCGATGCGGAAGGCGGAGGCCAGGATCTCCATCCCGATCGGGGGCTGCTCCAGGGCCACGAAGACGACGAAGATCATCAGCGAGTAGGTGGCGATGTTCGCCATCGTCTGGGCGCCCTCGACGCCGATGTTCCGTGCGAAGGCCTGCACGAGTCCGCCCAGGAAGCGGGCGATGACGGCCCCGAACACCAGGATGAGGATCGCCACGAGCACATTGGGCACGTAGAGCGTCACCTTCGTGAAGAGCTCGGCCACCACCTGCAGCCCCAGGCTGTTGGCGGCGATGAGGAAGGAGAGGAGGATGATCAGCCAGTAACCGATGCCCGCCAGGGGTGCGCGGAGGGTCAGCCCGG
>CAYSXG010000576.1:0-2630 GCA_964434895.1 uncultured Solibacteraceae bacterium
TCGAGCTCAAGGCGGCGGCCGACAAGGCATTGAGCGGCGGCTGCCCCAGCGTTCAGCGTGTCATCGTGCTCCGGCGCACCGGCAAGCCGATCACGATGCAACCGGGGCGGGACCTGTGGTGGCATGAGGCCATCGAGGGGCACCCGCCAGCGTGCGAGCCGGAATGGGTGGACGCAGAGCATCCGTTGTTCGTGCTGTACACCTCGGGCCCCACCGGCAAGCCGAAGGGTGTGCAGCACGCCACCCGCGGCTACCTGCTGCAGGCGAAGCCCACGACGCAATGGGGGTTCGATCGGCGCGGGGGCCTGGATGCCCCGCGGGAAGGAGAGGTGGTGGGCGGATTGGCCGGCCTGGGAGGGCTGGCCGTAGGGCATGCTGTCGGCCACGGTGGGCGGGATCATCTGGGAATGGCAGTTGTGGCAGCGCTCGCGGATGTAGATATCGCGCCCGGCGACCTCCAGGGGGCTGTAGGGCTGGCCCTTGCCCGTGAGGCTGGCGTACTCGTGCATGGTGAGGGCCGGCATCAGCTCGATGAGGGTGCCCACGAGGATGGCGCCCAGGGAGAGGGTGGTGAAGATGAGGGGCAGGCCCTCCAGGCGGCGGGGCCTGGGTTCCGGCGGGACGCGGGCGAAGTGGGTGCGGGGCTGGAGGGGGGGGCCTTCCGGCGCCTCCGCCGGCGCCGCCTGGATGGTGCGCGCCACGTTGTAGAGCATGAGCACGAAGCTGATGAGGAAGAGGGTTCCGCCCAGGGCCCGCACCCAGTAGAGGGGCACGAGGCGCACCACCGTGGCCACGAAGTCGGGGTAGAGGAGGCGGCCCTTCTCGTTGAAGGCCTGGAGCATGAGGCCCTGGGTCACGCCCGCGGTCCACATGGAGAGGATGTAGATCATGATCCCCGCGAAGCCCAGCCAGAACTGCACGTCCGCGAGCTTCTTGGAATGGATCTCCCGGTTCCACAGCTTGGGCACCAGGTAGTAGAGCATCCCGAAGGTGAGGAAGCTGTTCCAGCCCAAGGTGCCGCCGTGGACGTGGGCGATGATCCAGTCGGTGTAGTGGCCCAGCTGGTTCACGGACTTGATGGAGAGCAGGGGCCCCTCGAAGGTGGTCATGCCGTAGAAGGTGACGCCCGCCGCCAGGTACTTGAGGGTGGGTTCGCTGCGCACCTTGTCCCAGGCGCCCCGCATGGTGAGCAGGCCGTTCACGGTGCCGCCCCAGCTGGGGGCCCACAGCATGATGGAGAAGACCATGCCCAGGGTCTGGGCCCAGTCCGGCAGGGCGGTGTAGAGCAGGTGGTGGGGACCCGCCCAGATGTAGATGAAGACCAGGGCCCAGAAGTGGACGATGGAGAGGCGGTAGCTGTAGATGGGGCGGCCGCAGGCCTTGGGCACGAAGTAGTACATGAGGCCCAGGAAGGGCGTGGTGAGGAAGAAGGCCACGGCGTTGTGGCCGTACCACCACTGCACCAGGGCGTCCTGCACGCCGGCGTAGGCCGAGTAGCTCTTCCAGAGGCCCACGGGGATGGCGACGGAATTGACGATGTGCAGGACCGCCACCGTGACGATGGTGGCGATGTAGAACCAGAGGGCCACGTAGAGATGGCGCTCCCGCCGGATCCTGAGCGTGCCGAAGAAGTTCGCGGCGAAGGCCACCCACACCACGGCGATGGCGATATCGATGGGCCACTCCAGCTCCGCGTACTCCTTGCCCTGGGTGAAGCCCAACAGCAGCGTGACGGCGGCGGCCACGATGATGGCCTGCCAGCCCCAGAAGTGGAACCTGCTGAGGGCGTCCGAGAACATGCGCGTCTTGCACAGGCGCTGGGTGGAGTAGTAGATGGCCGCGAAGACCGCGTTGCCCGCGAAGGCGAAGATGGCGGCATTGGTGTGCAGGGGGCGCAGGCGGCCGAAGCTGATCCAGGGCAGGCCGAAGTTCAGCTTCCAGCTGGCCAGCTGCAGGGCCACCACCACGCCCAGCAGGAAGGCCACCAGGGCCCACACCAGCGTGGCGCCGACGAAACGTTTGACGATGCGGTCGTCGTAGGGCGGATAGGTCGCGGTCTGGGGATCCATGAAGGCCTCCTAGTCGGGGTCAGGCGCGCTGTCCGGGCTCTGCCTGGACAGCGCGCGGGGGAGCACGAGGGGGGACGTAGAGGGAGCGTAGCGACCGGGCGGTCCCCCCTCGTTCATGTCTGGTTCGTCAAAAAGCATGCGGACGGCGGGGGTCTCCCCGTCCTCGAACTGGCCTCCGCGCACGGCCCAGAGGTAGGAGGCCACGAAGCCCAGGCCCAGCAGCAGGGCCAGGGGCAGGAGGACCAGCACGACGCTCATTGCCCGCCCCCGAAGCGCCGGCGCATCGCGCGGGTGCCGAAGGTGCTGGAGAGCAGCACGGTGACGGAGCTGAGGGGCATGAGCACGGCGGCGGCGAGGGGATGGATCCAGCCGCCCAGGGCCGCGACGCCCCCCGCCAGGTTGAAGCCGATGGAGAGGGCGAAGTTGCGCCGCAGCACGCGCTCCGTCTCCCGGCCCAGGACCACCAGGTCGGGGATGGCCGCGAGCCGCGGCTGGGCCAGGTACACGTCCGCCACCCTGAGGCTCAGGTCCATGCCGCCGTGCATGGCCACCCCCACGTGG
>CAYSXG010000577.1:0-977 GCA_964434895.1 uncultured Solibacteraceae bacterium
GGGCGCAGGTTGGGAGGGGGGTGGGCAACTTGGCTGGCGGGGGTGCCCAGGAGGGTGGTGAGCACCTGGAGCATGCGGGTGCCGTCCACCCGGACCGGGCCGTCGGAATCCACGGCGAGGAGGTAGTCTCCCTCCATGCCCTGCGCATAGGGGCGCAGCGTCTCCACCGCCTGCTCCACCAGGGGGAGGAGGGGGACGCATTCCAGCTGGAAGTCGAGGGTGCCCTGCTCCACCTTGTCCAGGTCTAGGATGTCGTTCAGGAGGCCCAGCAGCCGCTGGCCGTTGCGGATGGCGATATCGAGCATCTCCCGGGCCTGGGGGGGCAGGTCCCCGGGCGGCACCGCGGGCATGCCCAGGGCCCGGCGGATGGCCGTGAGGGGCGTGCGCAGTTCATGGCTCACGATGGAGACGAATTCCCGCTTGAGGCGGTCGGCGGCGTTCCGCGCCGTGATATCGCGGATGATGGTGATGGTCTCGTCGGAGCCGTAGGGCACCACCCGCGCCTCGAATTCCTGCATGAGGCCCCGGTGGCTGAGGCTGTACTCCAGCACCTGCACCCGGCCGGTGGCGAGCGCGCGGTGGATGGCCTCCAGGCGCTTCGCGGCCACCTCCGTCCCCAGCAGCTCCTCCATGCCCCGGCCCAGGAGGGCCTCCCGGGGGAGGTAGGGCAGATTCGGGTCCTTGCTGTGCACGTCCAGGTAGATCCCCGCCCGGTCCTGGCGGAAAAGTTCATCAGGAATCGCCTCCACCATGGCGCGGGTGCGGGCTTCGCTCTCCCTCAGGGCGGTGATATCGGCGAAGGAGACGATGACCTCCTGCACCTCTCCGCCCTGGCGCATGGGCTCGGCGTTGACGAGGATCCAGTAGTGCTGGCCATCCTGCCGGCGCAGGCCCAGCACCTGCTGGCGTTGGGCCTCCCCGTTTTTGAACACGAGGGATGAGGGGCGCTGTTCGGGCTGGCAGGGCCTCCCGTCCTC
>CAYSXG010000577.1:987-2629 GCA_964434895.1 uncultured Solibacteraceae bacterium
GGTGCCCGCGTGGGGTCGTGGGTCGCGGGGCCCCTCGCGGGTCTCGGGGGCCGCCCCCGGCAGCTCCTTGTCCGGCCGGTTGGGGGCCAGGCCGCGGCCCTGGCGGTCCCGGAGGAAGGCCGCCTCGTGCAGCGCCTCGACCATGGTGCGGAAGCGGGCTTCGCTGGCCTGTAGGGCCTGTTCCGACGCAACGCGTTCCGAGACATCGCGGGTGGTGATCACCACTTCCTGCAGGCGGCCGCCCGGGCCCAGGACCGGATTCCCCTGGGATTCCAGCCAGACTCTGCGGCCATCCCGGTGGCGGACCGGGAAGCGGAAGGAGGAGAGGCTGCTGCCCCCGAGCAGCAGTTTGTAGGCCTCCCGAAGCTGGGGACGGTCCTCGGGGTCCTGGAAATCCGTGGGGCGCCGGCCCAGCAGATCCTCTGGGGCGTAGCCCAGGATCGAAGCGACGGAGGGGGTCACGAAGGTGAAGCGGCCTTCGGGGTCATGGCGGGCGATGAGGTCGGTGGTGTGCTCAAGGAGGAAGCGCACCTGCTCTTCGCTGTCGCGGATGGCGTCCTCGTATTTATTGCGCTCCGTCAGGTCGTGCCAGACCTCGAGGAAGGCCTCCTTGCCGTTGAGCAGGACGGGCGTCAGCGAGACCTCGGTGAGGAAGTCGTGGCCGTCCTGGGTGCGGTGCAGCCACTCGAAGCGGCAGGAGCCCTGGGCCCTTGCCTGGTCCTCGCGCCAGGTGGTGGGCAGGTCCGAACGGCTGCCGTCGGGCTGGAATTCCGGCGAGAGGGCCGAGGGATGCAGGGAGAGGAGGTGGGCCTTGTCGGGGCAGCGCAGCATGGCGACGGCGGCGGCGTTGCAGTCGATGATCCCGGTCTCGTCGAAGAGCAGGTGGGCGTCGGCGCTCTGCTCGAAGATGACCCGGAGCCGCTCGGAGACTTCCCGCTGCCGGGTGATGTCACTGAAGGAGACGAGGACCGTGTCCGGGCCGGTGGGGTTGGCGTTCAGGAGCAGCCAGCACAGGGCCCCGTCGGGCCGGTGGATGCCGATGATCTGGTCCCGCTGGGGCAGGCCGGTCCGCAGCGCCACCATGGCGGGATGGGTCTCGCCGGGCCAGGGGCTGCCGTCCTCGTGGATGGCCCGCCACCGGGGGTCCACCGAGCCGAGGCCCAGCAGCTCCTCCTGCCGGAGTCCCAGGATCTCCGCCGCGCGGGTGTTGGTGGCGAGGATGCCACCCGGACCCTGCAACACGACGCCCTCCTGGAGGGCCTCGACCATGGCGCGGTAGCGGGCCTCGCTGCTGCGGAGGGCCTCCTCCTTCTCGCGCAGCTCCTGGTGCCAGAGCTCCTGCTCCACCAGGTCCGCCAGTTCCCGCAGCAGGGCGGCCTGATCGGGGTTCAGCTCCCTGGGCCTGGAGTCGATGAGGCAGAGGGTGCCCACGGCGAGGCCCTCGGGGCTGCGCAGCGGCTCACCGGCGTAGAAACGGATGTGGGGGTCACCCACCACCAGCGGATTGTCCGAGAAGCGGGCGTCCGAGACCGTGTCGGGCACCACTAATGCGCGATCCATGGCCACCGCGTGGCCGCAGAAGGAGATCTCCCTTGAGGTCTGCGTCGCGCCAAGGCCCACCCGCGCCTTGAACCACTGGCGA
>CAYSXG010000578.1:0-2625 GCA_964434895.1 uncultured Solibacteraceae bacterium
CCGCCAGGCGGGGGGCCAGGTGCTTGACGATGGCCAGGCCCAGGCCCGTCCCGCGCCGGCCCTTGGTGGTCGCGGCGCGGTAGAAGCGCTCGAAGATCCGCTTCTGGTCGGATTCCGGGATGCCGGGGCCCTGGTCCCGCACCTTCCAGAGCATGAACTCCCCTTCGCGGGCCACCTCCAGCCTCACGACGGAGCCCCCGGGGCTGAACTTGACGGCGTTGGAGAGGAGGTTCGTCAGGAGCTGCTGAAGGCGATGGGGGTCCACCAGGAGCTGGGCCTCCTCCAGGGGGGCCTGGAGGCCCAGTTCCAGGGCGATGCCCCGCTGCTGGGCCTGGGGGTCGAGGTCCTCCAGGGCCTGGGCGGCGAAGGGCCCCACCTGGATGGATTCGGGCTCCAGGCGCAGGGCGCCCGTCTCGATGCGGGAGAGCTCGGAGACGTCGTCCAGCAGGAGCACCATGCGGTCCACGGCCCGCAGGATGACCTTCAGGTTGGCCTGGCCTTCGGGGGTGACCTGTCCGCCGTCCAGCAGGTTTTCGGCCGCCACCCGGACTCCCGTGACGGGGGTCTTCAGCTCGTGGCTGGCGTTGGAGATGAACTTTTGGCGGGTGGTTTCGAGGGCCTCCTGGCGCGTGATGTCGTCCAGGGTGAGGAGGAGGCCCTCCCCCTCGCCGGGGATGGGGATGGGCAGGGCCCGCAGGCGGAGCACCCGGGGCTCCCGGCGCAGGGTCCATTCCACCAGCTCGCCCGCGCAGGCCCGATCCACGTGGCGCAGGCTCTCGGGCTCCCGGAAGAGGCCCGTGATGGAGCCCTCCAGGGTGAGGCGGCTGGAGGTGCTGAGCAGGACCTGGGCCGCGGGGTTGAAGAGGCGGACCTGGCGATCGGGGCCCAGGAGGATCACCCCCTCCCGCAGGTGGCTGAGGATGCCCGCCTGGAGCTGGTCCTCCCGGGTCAGGCGGGCCTGCAGGGACTGGAGCTCCTTTTCCAGCTCGGAAAGGGCCTCCAGGTTGCGGGGCTCGACCACCTGCTGGTGGCGCAGAAGGAGGCCCAGGCCCAGCAGGAGGCAGGGGCCCCCGAGGATCAGGCCCTCGGGATGGGGTAGAAGGACGGCGACCACGGCCCCCATCACCGCCAGCAGGAGGGCGGCCATGGGGGAGGCGAGGAGGGAGAGGGCGAGGGACATGTCCTTCAAGGATGTCACCGCCGAGGCGTGACCTGGCCATGGCGGAGGTGTAAATCCTTGGTTCTTTCGTTTTTCTTTTGGCTTGTGGGCATGGGGCTCATCCATAGACTTGGATGTGGAACTAAATGGAAAAAAATGGTTCAAAGTGGGCTTTTCTGGATTGACCCTCGCCTCCCCTTGACAAATTGGATCAGTAGTTGAAAGGCGGTAATAGTGCTGCGACTTCGCGGCAATTCACCGGCCACGGTGGACGACAAGGGACGCGTCAAGCTCCCTTCGTCCTTCAAGGCCGACCTCGAGGCCTTCGCCCAGGGCGAGGGACGGGGGAACTCCCGCCACTACCTGACCTCCTTGGACGGCAAAAGTGCCCGCCTGTATCCCCTGTCCGTCTGGGAGGGCATCGAGGCCAAGCTCGCGGCCCTGCCGTCCGCCAATCCCGCCAAGCGCAAATTCCTGGAGATCTCCTCCTACTTCGGTTCGGAGGTGGAGCCCGACGCCCAGGGGCGCTTCGTGATCCCGCCCATCCTGCGCGAAAGCGCCCAGCTCCTGGGAGAGGTGGCCATCCTCGGCCAGATGGACCACCTGGCCATCTGGAACCGCACCAACTTCGAGCAGCGCCTGGCGGCGGAGCCCCTCACCTCCGAGGACCTGGCCCAGCTCGCGGATCTGGGGATCTGATGAACGCCGTCCACGTCCCCGTCCTGCTGAACGAGGTGCTCGAGCACCTGGCCCTGCCCCCCGGGGGCCGGGCCCTGGACCTCACCCTGGGCCTGGGGGGGCATGCCCAGGCGCTGCTGGAAAGGGGCGACGAGGCCTGCCTCTACCTGGGGGTGGACCGGGATCCCCAGGCTCGGGCCCTGGCCGCCGAGCGCCTGGGGAGGGACCCCCGCTTCTCCCTGGTGGCCTCCAGCTACGAGGACCTCTGGGAGGACGCGGCCTTCCTGGCCTGGGCGGCGGACCGCGCCCCGGAGGGCTTCGACGTGATCCTCGCGGACCTCGGCGTCTCCTCCCTCCAGCTCCGGACCCCGGAGCGGGGCTTCAGCTTCCGGGAGGAGGGCCCCCTGGACATGCGCATGGATACGGACCACGGCCCCACGGCCCTGGAATGGCTGCGCCAGCAGGACGAGACCAGCCTGGCCCACGTGCTGTGGATCTACGGCGAGGAGCGCTTCTCCCGGCCCATCGCCCGGGCCATCCTCCAGCAGCTGGACTCCATCGCCACCACCCGGGACCTCGCCGCCACCATCCACACGGTGCTGCCCAAGCGGCCCTACACCAAGGGCGGCAAGCCCGCCATCGATCCCGCCACACGCAGCTTCCAGGCCATCCGCATCGCCGTGAACGGGGAGCTCGAGCGCCTGGAGGAGACCCTGGAGCGGGCGGTGGAGCGCCTTCGGCTCGGGGGCCGCATCGGGATCATCAGCTTCCACAGCCTCGAGGACCGC
>CAYSXG010000579.1:0-2625 GCA_964434895.1 uncultured Solibacteraceae bacterium
GGGGCTTGGGGGGTGGCCGAGGGGGGCCCCCCCGGGTTTGCGGCTTGGTTTCCCCCCGTGGTCCTCGCCGTCCTCCGGGGAGCCTGGCCTGCGCCCCTGGTTTCCGTCGTCTCGCCGCCCGCGACCGATGCGGCGGCGGCCGTCGAGGTCCCTGCGGGGACGTCTACGCCTTGAGCGCTTCCGCCCCGCCGATGATCTCCATCAGCTCCTTCGTGATGGCTGCCTGCCGGGCGCGGTTGTACTGCAAGGTCAGCCTGGCGATCATTTCCTTCGCATTGCGGGTCGCCGCATCCATGGCCGTCATCTGAGCGCCGAAGAAGCTCGCCTGCGCCTCGAAGAGCGCGCGCAGGATGGTTATCTCCACGTAGGTGGGCACGAGGCGCTCGAGCAAGGCGCGCTTGTCGGGCTCGTAGAGGAAGTCACCCGACGCGCCCCCGCCACCGCCGGGAGCCGCGCTCGCACCCTGGCTCGGTGTGCTGGCTGGCCCGAGGGGGAGCAGGGGCACCAGCACGGCCTTCTGCGTGATGGCGCTCTTGAACTCGCTGTAGACGAGGTACACCGCATCGACCTCGGCGCGCTGGTAGCGCGGCACCAGCCAGCGGGTGACGAGCTGCGCGCTCGACTGGTCCAGCGTCTCGTAGACGCGGGGGAAGTCGGGGACGATCGGGGCCTTGCCTCGGTTCATCCCGTCATCTCCATCCAGGACGGCATGGCCGAAGGGGACTGGGAGGGCTGGAAGGGGCTCACGAACCTCCTGGGTGCCCGGACCCAGCTGGTGGGCGACGACCTCTTCGTCACCAACCCCAAGATCCTGGCCGAGGGCATCGCCGCCGGCGTGGCCAACGCGATCCTCGTCAAGCTCAACCAGATCGGGACCGTCACCGAGACCCTTCGGGCCGTGGAGATGGCGCACAAGGCCGGCTACCGAGCCATCATCAGCCACCGCAGCGGCGAGACCGAGGACGCCTTCATCGCGGATCTCGCCGTCGCCACCGGCGCGGGGCAGATCAAGACCGGCGCCCCCTGCCGCACGGACCGGGTGGCCAAGTACAACCGGCTGCTCCAGATCGAATGGGAACTGGGGGCCGCCTCCCGCTACGCCGGGAGGGAGGCCTTCCGTCCCGGCGTGCTGGCCGGAACGCGGGAATGACCCCTTGAACACCAGCTGGCTTCTGCGCTCCAGCACGCTGTGGGGCGTCCTCGGCGCCTCGTCGGTGCTCTCCGTGCTGCTGCTTTGGGTCCTGCCCGACGGCGTTCGCGCCCTGCGGGATCGGGAGTCGGAGCTGCACGAGGCCCAGGTGCGGCTCCTCAACCTCAACCGGAGGAATCAGGATCTCCTGGTGGAGGTGCAGAAGCTGGTTCGCAAGGACCCTGAGCTGATGGAGGGGCTGGCCCGGCGCCGGGGGATGGCCCGGTCCGGCGAGACCGTCTACATCTTCAAGGACCGGAACGAAGGCCGCTGATGCCAGAATCGGCGGATGCGCCTGGTCCTCGCCTCCGCCTCCGGAAATAGTTTCGGCTACCTGCGGGCCTCGGAGGTTCCGGAGGGCGCCTCCGGACCGGACCTGGCCCGGCGTCTCTGCGCCCGGGGCGAGGCCCTGGGCCTCGACGGCCTCTTCATCCTGCAGGACCCCGAGGCCCGTCCCTGGCGGGCGGAGCACTGGGATCCGGATGGGGCCCACACCTTCTGTTCCAACGGACTGAGGGCGGCCCTCGCCGTGGAGGGGGCGCCGGAGGGGGCGGAGCTGGAGGGATCCAGCTGCGGCACGCCCTTCGCCCTGCGGCGCCGCGAAGGCCTCGTGGGCCTCCGCATGCCCCAGGGGGAGGGTTTCGGGTTGCAGGAGCCCCCCCTGTCCTTGGAGGCCCCCGCGGGCTTCGGTTTCGTGGGCAATCCCCAGCTGGTCCTGGAGGTGCCGGCGGTGAAGGACGTGGACCTGGCGGCCCTGGCCCCGCCCCTGCGCCACCACCCGGCCTTTCCCGAGGGCACCAACGTGAACGTGGTGGAGGTGGTGGCTCCGGGACGGGCCCGCATCCGCAGCTGGGAGCGGGGCGTGGAGGGGGAGACCCTCTGCTGCGGCACCGGCTGCGCGGTGGTCGCGGCCTGGCTGGCCCGGCGCACGGGGCTGTCCCGGTGGCGCCTCCAGCCCGCGGGCCGGGACGCCGGGGAAGTGGAGGGCGCGGTCGGGCCGGAACATCATCCACAACACGTCGCGGGCCAGCAGTGAGTGGTCCTTGGACGATGGAATGATCAGTCCGAGCTCGATGATCTTCGGGGTGCGGCGCTTGAGTTCTGCCAATGTGATGTCGCCGTCCTTGATCTTGACGACGACCCGATCGCCCTTGCGGATTGTCGCCGCCGGCGAGACGACGATCACGCATCCGTCGCGATAGGCCGGCGCCATCGCGTCGCCATGGATCATGAGCGCATAGGCGTGCTCATCGGCGATGGCGGGAAACGCGGCTTCGTCCCAGCCGTTAGCAATGGGAAGGCCGGCATCGTCGAAATAGCCACCGTTGGCGGCCTGCGCCAAGTCGATCAGCGGCACTCCCTGCGAGATCGGATGGGCTTGATCCCTGGTACGTTGGACGAATGTCTCCATGCTTGTGCCGGGTGCGGCCACCCAC
>CAYSXG010000580.1:0-2617 GCA_964434895.1 uncultured Solibacteraceae bacterium
CGGTGATCTGGGTGGTGGCGGATTTCGACGGATCCGCCTGGCTGGTGGCCGTGACCGCGTAATAGCCCGGCGTGGCGGGGGCGGTGTAGAGCCCCGTGGCGTCCACGGTGCCTCCGGTGACGGACCAGGTGATGGCCTTGTTGGGGCTCCCGCCCACGAGGGCCGCGAGGGCCTGGGTGGCGCCGGCCTTCAGGAGCAGGGCCTGGGGCGTGAGCTTGAGGATCACGACGCCGGCATTCCGGCTGCCGTTCCAGGGGTAGGCCGTCCCCGTGAAATCCGGGGTGAGGTAGTAATGGCCCGTAAAGCTCGATGCGTCGGGGGTGAACGTCACGGCGCTGGTACCGGTCGAGCCGTCCTTGTTGGTCCAGGTGCCGCGCCATTCCGCGCCCGCGAGGGCGCCCTGTGTGATGCCGCCGGGAGATCCCACCCATTCCCCATTCACGGAGGAGCCGCTCTGGTAGATCCGGAAATCTGGAACCCCCGGCGTCGTGTAGGAGCCCGAAACGTCCATGAGCCCGTCCACCGTCACCATCACGGTGCTGGTGGCGGTCTTGGTGGGATCGGCCAGGCTGGTGGCCGTGAGGGTGTAGATGCCCGGCACGGCCGGGGCCGTGTACAGGCCGTTGGCGTCGATGGCGCCGCCGGTGGCGGACCAGGTGACCGCCTTGTTGGAGGTCCCGCCCACCTGGGCCACGAGGGCCTGGCTGGCGCCGGTCTTGAGGAGCAGGGACTGGGGCGTGAGCTTGAGGATCACGACCCCGGGATTCTTGGTGCCGCTCCAAGGGTAGGCCGTCCCGGTGAAATCTGGGGTGAGGTAGTAGTGGCCGGTAAAGCTTGAAGCGTCGGGCGCGAAGGTCACGGCGATGGTGCCGGTGGAACCGTCCTTGTTGGTCCAGACGGCCCGCCATTCCAGGCCGTCGAGGGTGCCCTGGGTCACGCCGCCGGGCGATCCCACCCATTCTCCATGGACGCTGGTGCCGTTCTGGAAGATCCGGTAATCCGGCACCCCGGCGGCGTTGTAGGACCCGGTGACGTCGAGCTGGCTCACGGCCACGACGGCCGTGGCGTTCTTGGAGGGATCGGCGTGGCTGGTGGCCACGAGGTGGTAGGTGCCCGGAGTCAGGGGGGCGGTGTAGAGCCCCTCGGCGGAGATGCTGCCGCCGGCGGCCCCTTCCTGGATGGCCCAGGTGACCGCCGTATCGGAACTCCCGGAAACGGAGGGCGCAAAGGCTTGCGTCTGGCCGGTCACCAGGGACACCGAAGCGGGGTTCAGGACGATGGCCACGTTGGCGCTGACGTTGAAGGATTGCGTCCCCGTGGCGGCCGTGCCGGCGGCGTTGGTCACGACGCAGGCGAGGGTCAGGGCGCCGCCCGCTCCGGCCGTGAACGTCAGGTTGGGAGAGGTGGCGCCGGAGGTGATGGACCCCCCCGTGATCGTCCAGGCGTAGCTGGCCCCGAATTGGG
Organism: uncultured Solibacteraceae bacterium; assembly: GCA_964434895.1. Taxonomy (GTDB): domain Bacteria; phylum Acidobacteriota; class Holophagae; order Holophagales; family Holophagaceae; genus CAYSXG01. The sequence continues at coordinate 1,465 of CAYSXG010000580.1, forward strand.
CCGGCACGGAGGCGGTGAGGCCCGTGGCCCCCGCCAGGGCCGTGGCCGGCGCGGTGATCGTGGCGTCCGGCGTCGGGACCACGGTGAGCGTCTGGGTGGATTGGAGGCTGGCCCCCGCGGCATTGGTTACGGTCAGGGCGAAGGTGGTGGTGGCCGGGGGCGCGACCGTCACGGCGGTGCCGCTGGTGAGGGCTCCGACCCCGTTGTCCACGATGCCGGTGCCGCCCGAGAAGACGGCCGTCAAGGTGGTGGAGGCGCCCTGGGTGAGGGTGGCCGAGCCCAGGGTCAGGCTGGTGATGGCTGGAGCGGCGAAGACGGTGAGGGACCGGGTGCCGGTGGCGCTGGCGCCCGCCGCATTGGTGACCGCGCAGGTCAGGGTCAGGGTGCCGGCGGACCCGGCGTTAAAGGTGACCGCACTGGCGCTGGCTCCGGAGGTGAGGGTGCCGCCCGAAACCGTCCAGGCATAGGTGGACCCGGGCTGGCTGGGCACCGAGGCCGTCAGGCCGGTGATGCCGGCGGTGACGCTCGTGGGGGCCGTGAGCGTGGCGTCGGGGACGGCGAGGACGGGCACGGACTTCGATCCTGTGGAACTGGCGCCCACCGCGTTGGTGACCACGCAGCTCAGGCTGAGCGTGCCCGCGGATCCGGCCGTGAAGGTCACCACATGGGTGTCAGCTCCGGCGGTAAGGGTGCCGCCCGAAATCGCCCAGGCATAGGTGACCCCCGCCTGACCGGGCACGGAGGCGGTAAGGCCCGTGGCCCCCGCCGCGGCATAGACCGGGGTCGTGAGGGTGGCGTCGGGCAGGGGGGGGTTCACGACCGTCACGTGCCCGGTGGCGCTCCTGGAGGGATCTGCCACAGAGGTGGCGGTGAACGTGTAGTCGCCCGCGAGGTTCGGGGCCGTGTAGATCCCGTTGGCGTCGACGTGCCCCCCGCTGACCGACCAGGTGACGGCCTTGTTGGGATGGCCCGCCACCTGGGCGGTGAGGGCTTGGCTGGAGGCGGCGGTCATGGTGGGGCTGGCGGCCCCGACCTTGACGAGGATGACGCCGAGGTTGCGTGTGCCCCCCCAATGCCCGTTGGGGCTGGTGGTGTTGGATCCGATGAAGTCGACGCCCGAAAAGCCACTGCCGTCGGCCGCGAAGGTTACATC
>CAYSXG010000581.1:0-2611 GCA_964434895.1 uncultured Solibacteraceae bacterium
CGATATATCGAACCTTCCGCTGCTTATCATCAAGAACATTTTGGACCATGGGCATCGTGGTCACCTCGTCATTTCTAATGATGGCTCTTCGTATTCTATCGGCGAGACGGCGCCTATCCATCACCGGCGGTTTCTTAAGCTGTTATTTATTACCAGGCCTTTGTTCTACATGGCCGCCAATTGATTTCCACCCCTCCGCCCTGCCCCCATCTCCCCCGCGCGGCCCACCCCATGGCGCCCCCCCCCCTTGACGAGGTCTTCCATCGGGCCATGGCCAACCTCGTCGCCGCTCTGCTGGACAGCCGGGCCCAGATCACCCGGGACCCCCTGCCCGTGGTGCTGGTGGACCGGGTCCAATGGATTCAGGTCTTCCAGAACCTTCTGGGAAACGCCATCAAGTTCCGGGACTGGAGGCCCCTGGAGATCCACGTCGGGGTCCGAAAGGAGGACAAGGAATGGCTCTTTTCGGTCCGGGATAATGGGATCGGAATCGATTCCCGATACTTGGAGCGGGTCTTCGCGATGTTTCAGCGCCTCCATCCCAAGGGAGAATATCCCGGCACAGGCATCGGCCTGAGCATCTGCCAGCAGATCGTGGAGCGGCACGGTGGCCGGATCTGGGCCGAATCCGTCCAGGGGGAAGGCAGCACCTTCTTCTTCACCCTGCCCGCCGTGGAAGAGGAGGTCGGGTGATGGCTCGGCGGGGTCCTCGCCCGATCCACGTCCTGCTGGTGGAGGACAACCTCGGGGACGCCCGGCTGGTGCAGGAGGCCTTCCGCGCGGGGGGGAGGCCCGTCCAGGTCCACCTGGCCCGGGGGGGCCCCGAGGCCCTGGCCTTTCTGAGGGGGGAGAGCCATTCCGGGGAGGGCTCCTTCCCGGACCTCGTCCTCCTGGACCTGAACCTGCCCCGGGCCAGCGGCCTGGACGTCCTGCGGGAAGTGAGGTCCCATCCGGACTGGCACTGGCTGCCGGTGCTCATCCTGACCTCCTCCCAGGCGGAGTCGGACATCCGGGAATGTTATGCACTCAACGCCACCGGCTACCTGGTGAAGCCTTCGGAGTGGACGGGCTTCCTGAAGATGGTGAGGGCCCTGGAGGCCTTCTGGTTCGATTTCGCCCAGCTTCCGGGACGCTAGCGATGGCGCCACCCCTTCCCCCCTTCGGCCCCAAGCGGATCCTCCTGGTGGAGGACAACCCGGGGGACGCCCGGCTGATCCGGGAGATGCTGCGCGATGCCGCGGGCTCCGAGACCCATCTGGAGTGGCGGGACCACCTCTCGGAAATCCATTCCGTGCTGAAGAACGAGCACATCGATCTCCTGATCCTGGACCTGGGCCTCCCGGACGCCTACGGCATGGAGGCCATGGTGGTGATTCGGGACCTGGCGACGGTCCTCCCGGTGGTGGTGCTGACGGGCCTGGACGACCAGCGCCTCGCCCACCGCGCCCTGGTGGAGGGGGCCCAGGACTACCTGGTGAAGGGGCGGATCACCTCGGAGATCCTCATCCGGGCCCTCAGCTACTCCATGGACCGCCACCGCCGCGAGGCCGCCCTGCGGGCCAGCGAGGCCAAGATCCGGCGGATGCTGGACTCCAACCTCATCGGCATCGCTTTCACGGGGGGGGACGGGGCCATCCTCGAGGCCAACGGCGTCTTTTTCGCCATGCTGGGGCTCCGGCCCGGAGAGCCCCTCCCCGGGAATCTGCAATGGGACCGCGTGGTGGCCCCCCAGCGCCTCGAGGACCATCTCGCGAATCTCGATATGGCGCGCAGGGGCCAGGAGACGGCCCCCTGGGAAACCGACCTGCTCCGCCCGGACGGCACCCTCCTGCCCGTGCTCATCGGGGCCGCCCCCCTGGATGGCCTCCCGGAAGAGATGGTGACCTTCGCCATGGACATCAGCGAGCGCCGGGCCCGCATGGAGCAGCTCCACCGGGAGGCGCGCATGGACCCCCTCACGGGTCTCCACAACCGACGGAGCTTCCTGGAGCATCTCGAGCGGGCCATCGCGGCCTCCCACCGCTATGGCCACCCCCTCAGCCTCTGCATCTGCGACCTGGACCACTTCAAGCACGTCAACGACAGCTACGGCCACGCCCTGGGGGACGAGGTGCTGAGGGCCTTCGGCCGCGTCCTGCAGGAGGCGCTCCGGGAGGACGACGTCTCGGCCCGCTTCGGCGGGGACGAGTTCTGCATCCTCTTCGCCCATTCGCCGGCCTGGGAGGCCCTGGAAAGCCTGGAGCGGATCCGGACCCTCTTCGCCGCCAAGCGCTTCCGGGCGGACCGGGAGCACTGGGTGCAGCTCTCCGCCACCTTCGGCCTGGTGGAGCTGCGCTCCGAGTGGTTCGACGAAGGGGCCCTGCTGGAGGCGGCGGACCAGGCCCTCTACCGAGCCAAGCGGGCGGGCCGGAATCGCGTGGAGCTGGCGCCCTGAGGAGCCATGGCCTACGTCTCCTCCGTGGTGCCCACCAGCATCTGGGAATTCACCAGGACCAGGGGCAGGGCCTCCCCGGTGGCCTCCTTGGGGTCCATGTAGGGGCTGGGGCCGATGTGGCACTGGTGGAGTTCGATGAAGCCGGGCTTGCGCAGCAGGAAGTCCGAGGTCCGCAGG
>CAYSXG010000582.1:0-2608 GCA_964434895.1 uncultured Solibacteraceae bacterium
ATCACCACGACCCCGCGGTCCACCTTGTGGCGGCTGGGCGTGACCCGCTTGAGGTTGATGGGCTGGGCGGGGGTGACGTCCCGGCCGAGGGGCAGGAGGGAGCCTTCGGCGGTGGGGGCCGCCAGCTTGGCCTGGGCCTCTTCCAGGGCCTTCTTGAGCTTGGCGTTCTCCTCCTCCGCCGTCCGGGCGCCTTCCTTGGCCTTGCGGAGCTCGTCCAGGATGGCGTCGCTGCCGTGCTGGTTTTCCGAAAGGGCTCCCTTCATCTGGTCCAGCTCCCGGCGCAGCCCCCACGCCTCCTCCTTGAAGGCGTCCCGGCTCTTTTGGGCGGCGGCGTACTCCGCTTCGAGGTTGTCCAGGGAGGTCACCTTGTCCTGGAGCTGGTCCCGCTGGGTCGTCAGGTCCTTCACCTGGGCCTGCAGGGCGGCCATCTGGGCGGCGGTGGGGGCCTTGGGCTTGGCCTTCTTCTTCGGGGGCGCCCCCGCGAGGCCCAGGGGGAGCAGGCAAAGGAGGGCCAGGGTCCGGGTCGTGGAAAGGGACATGGGGGCTCCGGGGAGGGGTCGGGGAATCAGGAGGGCCGGAGCCCGCCCTTGTCGGCCTTCAGGATGCCCCGCTCGAACAGGGTGTCGAAGATGGCCATGCATTCGTCGGAGGTGAAGGGGGAGATGGAGGTGATGTCCCGGATGGTCCAGACCCCGTTCACCCGCGTGGCGAGGAAGGCCTCGTTGGGGCCGAGGTTGGCGTTCATGAGCTCCTCGATGCCCACGGCCAGTTCCGGCACCAGGTCCGGGTCCAGGGCCTTGGACTCGAGCATGTGCTCCACCACGTGGAGCATGTGCTGGGCCTCGTTGAGCTTGGGCTGGTCCGTGAGGAGGCGCTGCAGGGCCTCCTGGGCCTCCTGGAGCTTCTGCTTTTCCAGCAGCTGGCGCGCCTTCTGGAGCTGGAGGCTGGAGGCGTCCCCGAGCTTGCCCCCGGGGTCCAGCACGGCGATCATCCCCTTCTCGTAGAGGTCGAAGACCATCTTGTGGGCCCGGAATTCGGGCACCCGCATCTCCAGCACCAGCTGGTCGATGGTCTTGTGGCCATCCAGCCGTCCCAGCACGTCGGCGTCCTCCGGGGCCAGGGGCAGCATCTCGGCGATGGCCTCGGGCAGGGGGGTGACCACCGCGTCGCCGCCCTTGATGACCCGCCGGATGCGCTTCCATTCGTCCAGGCGCCGGGCCCCTTCCAGCACGATGCCCGTGACCTCCAGGGAGAGCAGCATGGACTTCTGGTGGGAGGGGGCGCCGTCGTGGAATTCGAAGCTGCCCACGGTCCACAGGAAGGTGTCGTAGATGCTCTCCTCCACCTTGGCCTGGATGATGGTCCGGATCTCCTCTTCGGTGATCAGGTGCCGGTCCACCAGGATGCGCCCCAGGAGCTGGTTCTCGTCCTCCTGGGCCGCCAGGGCCGCCCGGAGCTGCTCCTCGGAGATGCGGTTGTGGGCCAGCAGGTACTGCCCCAGGTACTCCCGGGGGTCCGAGGACCAGACGCTGGTGATGCGGCCCTCGTGGAAGCCCACCCGCTTGGTGTGGAGCAGGCCCTTGAGCTCCAGGACCCCCGACTTCTTGCCCACCTGGAGCCACTGGAAGATGTCTTCCAGGCCCATCGTGGACAATTCGCCTTTGAGCCCCACGGCCCTCCTCCCCTTCCGATCAATGCGGAAACTTTACTATGCCCGAACTTCACCGGATTTCCGCCCCCCTCAGAGGGCGAGGATCACTTCCCGCAGGGCCTGGTTCAGCAGGGTGGGATGGTGGCGGGCCACCTGGGCCTCGGGGTCCAGGAGGGGCCTCGAAAAGACCGGGATGCCGCCCACCTCGGCCGCCGTCCCGAAGACCGGGGCCCCTCCCTCGGCCCGGTAGCGGGCCAGGACGGCCTCCGGCAGGGGCGTGCTGTTGGCGAGGATGGCCGCGGGGCGGATGCCCCCGAGGCGCTCCAGGGCCGAGACGTGGGCCCCCAGGTCCAGGCCGGCGCTCTCCCCGGGCTCGGTCATGAGGTTGGCCACGTAGATCACCGGCACGCCGGTCTGGAGGAGGGTCCCGCGGATCTCGCGGATGAGCAGGTTGGGGAGGGTGCTGGTGTGGAGGCTCCCCGGCGCCAGGATGACCAGGTCCGCCCGGAGGAGCACGAGATCCACCGGGCGACCGGCGATGGCACGCGGGTGTCGTGGATGAGGGGCGGGCGTGCCCCGGTGCCCGGCGCTCCCGCCGTAACTGGCGCTGCGGGGCCCTCGGCTGGCCGCGTCGCGTCGCACACACCGCCGCCGGGCGGGGCCGCGGGTGGTGACGCCCAGGCGCGTTCGCCCGAACCTCCCCCCAGGCGTCGGGCCAGGTCACCGGCGCATGGGGCGTCAGGTGAGACAGGCCCGCAGGCGTGAGGGTGCCTAGCGGGATCGGCGCCAAGTCGAGTACGAACGCGAGCGGCTGCGGCAGGCCGCGGACAAGGCCCATGGAGGCGCCGAACAGCGTCGCGGTCGCCCACAGGCCGGCTCCGATGAGCGCCGGCCCGACCGCCAGGATCAGCACGTAAAGGCCGAGCCGCCGCGGCAAGGAGCGCGGCTTCCCGATGT
>CAYSXG010000583.1:0-2598 GCA_964434895.1 uncultured Solibacteraceae bacterium
CGGTGCGCCTCCGCCTTTTCGGCGGCGCCTTCAATCCGCCCCATTTGGGCCATCTTCGGGTGGCGGAGCTGGCCCTCCAGCATCTCCGCCTCGACGCCCTCCGCTTCATGCCCACCGCCGGCTCGCCGCACAAACCTCGACCCGCCGGGGAGCAGGGCCTTTCCGGGGCCTCCCGGACCCGCCTCCTGGAGGAGCTGCTCCGGGCCCTGCCCGCCTCCTGTTCCATCAGCACCGCGGAGTTGGAGCGGGGGGGCACCAGCTACACGGTGGACACCCTGGAGGCCCTTCATCTCCAGGAACCGGGTCAGTCCTGGATCCTCGTCGTGGGCGGGGACCAGCTTCCTGACTTTCCCCGCTGGCGCCGGGCGGACCGGATCCTGGAGCTGGCGGCCCTGGCGGGGGTCCCTCGCCCGGGCTTTTCCCAGGAGTTGCCGGAATCCCTGGGGGTTCGGATGAAGTCCGCCTGGAGTGGCGCCCCAGGGGAATTCGTATGGCTGCCCCCCAGCGGAGAGCCCTGGGCCTCCACCCATCTGCGGGAGCAGTTGCGGGAAGGAATTGCCGCGGAGGGGCTGCCTCGTGAAGTCTTGGCTGTCATCGAGTCGAAAAACTTATATCGTAGTTAGCGCTTTGGAGTGTTCATGACCCTGGATCCCCGGCTCGCGATCGTCGTCGAGGCCGCTCGTTCCAAAAAAGGCTTCCGCATCCACGCGCTGGACGTGGCGGGGGTCGCCAGTTTCACCGACGCCTTCGTGTTCGTGAGCGGGGGCAGCGACCGCCAGAACCGGGCCATCGCCGACGCGGTGGAGGAGGAGCTGCGCAAGGTCGGAACGCGCGCCATCGCCATGGAAGGCGAGCAGGCAGGGACCTGGATCCTCCTTGACTACGGCGATTTCATCGTCCACGGGATGGTTGAGGAGACGCGCCGCTTCTACAACCTCGAAGGGCTGTGGAAGGAGGGCAGGGTCCTGGACCTCCCTCCGGAGCTGCCCTCCCTCGCGACGCCCACCCCCGCCCCCTGAGCCATCCTCTCGGGGGCGGCGATGGTCCCGCCCCCGGCCCTTGCCCCGCCCGGGAGTCCCCATGTCCGATATCCACAGCACCAATCCCTTCGAGGCCATGCAGGCCCGCCTTCGGGTCGCCGCCCAGCTCTACGGCCTGGAAGACGCCCTCTTCAAGGTCTTCATGGCCCCCAGCCGCTCCATGATGGTGAGCCTGCCGGTGCTCATGGACGACGGCCGCTGGGAGGTCTTCGAAGGCTACCGGGTGCAGCACAACCTGGCGCGCGGGCCCGCCAAGGGGGGCATCCGCTACGACAAGAACGTCACCCTCGACGAGGTGAAGGCGCTGGCGGCCTGGATGACCTGGAAGTGCGCCGTGGTGGACGTGCCCTTCGGCGGCGGCAAGGGCGGCATCATCTGCGATCCCACGAAGCTGAGCGCCGCGGAGCTGGAGCGGCTCACCCGCCGCTACGTCGCCGAGATCATGGACATCATCGGCCCCGACCGCGACGTCCCCGCCCCGGACATGGGCACCAATGCCCAGACCATGGCCTGGGTGATGGACACCTACTCCATGCACGTGCGCCACACCGAGAACGCCATCGTCACGGGCAAGCCCCTGGGCATCGGCGGTTCCCTGGGGCGCAACGAGGCCACCGGCCGCGGCGTGCTGATCGTCAGCCGGGAGGCCATGCAGCGCCTGGGCAAGCCCCTGGCGGGGGCCACCGTGGCGGTGCAGGGCTTCGGCAACGTGGGCTCCCAGAGCGCCCGCCTGCTGCACGAGGCCGGCGCCCGCATCCTGGCGGTCAGCGACGTGCAGGGCGCCATCAAGAACGACCGCGGCCTGGACGTCCACGCCCTCATGAAGCACGTGGCGGAAGCCAAGACCGTCGCGGGTTTCAAGGGTGCCGAGCCCGTGGATCCCAAGGAACTGCTCACCATGGCGGTGGACATCCTGGTCCCGGCGGCCATGGAGAACCAGATCACCGTCGATAACGCGCCCAAGATCCGCGCCAAGGTGGTGGTGGAAGGCGCCAACGGGCCCACCACCCCCGAGGCCGACCCCATCCTCCTGGAGAACGGGGTCCTGGTGGTGCCGGACATCCTGGCCAACGCAGGCGGCGTCACGGTCAGCTACTTCGAGTGGGTGCAGAACCGGCAGGGCTTCTACTGGCGGGAGCGGGAGGTGAACGAAAGGCTGGTGGAGTACATGGTCCACGGCTTCCAGGCCACCTTCGCCACCACCGACAAGTACAAGACGAACCCGCGGATCGGGGCCTACATCCTGGCCCTCGACCGCGTGTCCCAGGCCATGCACTACCGCGGCTTCTACGCGTGATCCAAGGCTATTGGGAGGTCTCCCGACGGGCCTGGGACTACAGCCGCCAGGCCCACGGGACCGACCCCGTGCGCCTTTTTTCGTCGCGTTCCGCCGGTTGCCGGCTCAAGTTTCCTGGCGCAGAATTGGCGCACGGGCGTAATTCCGAGCGCGCCTGTCTGAAACCCCCTCCGACCCCTGCAAGGATAAAGGAAAGTGGTCATGGTCCGCGCACGTCTGACCCGCGTCGCCCTGGAAGCTGCCGTCGGCAGGCCGGTCGGA
>CAYSXG010000584.1:0-2589 GCA_964434895.1 uncultured Solibacteraceae bacterium
CCCTCAGGCAAAGCGGAACTTTTGCAAGCCATCCGCCTCGACCCCTCACGGGGGAACCATGAACCCTTTCCGCACCAACCCTTGGTCTGTCCGAATCCTGGCCCCGCTGGCCCTGGGTGGCCTCTTGGCCTGCGGCGGATCGGGCGGAGGCTCGGGCAGTTCCGGTTCCACCACGACGGCGGCACCCGCCATCAATAGCTTTTCCGCGACGCCGTCCGGCGTGGTGACGGGGAAGAGCACCTCCCTGACCTGGACCGTCAGCGGCGCCACCAGCCTGAGCCTGGACCACGGCATCGGGGACGTGACGGGCAAGACGAGCCAGGCCGTGAGCCCCACGGCGACCACCACCTACACGCTCACGGCGACCAACTCCGGCAGCTCAGTGACGAAGACCGCCACCGTCACTGTGGATCCCTACAACTACGTGGCCGCCTACGACTCGGGCCTCCAGGGAAAGTGGATCCGCGCCTGCTGGGAAGCCTCGGACGGCGCCCTCGCCACCAACTTCTCCGCCACTGCGCCGGGCATGGCGGGCACCGCCGTCGAAGTGCACTTCGGCGCCGCCAATGGCTGGAACGCCTTCGGCCTCGCCAACCGCGAGCCCGACTGGTCGAAGCTCTACTTCCTCTACCTCAACGAGTTCAAGGCCATCGAGTTCGACGTCTACTTCCAGCCCGATTCCACGGGCGAGGAGAACCTTGGCTTCATCCTCGAGGACGCAGGCCACTCCAGCGAGCCGGGCCTCGTCTCCTTCATCCCCGGTTGGGCCTCCATGACGCCGGCTCAGAAGCGCGGCCACTGGTTCCATGTGAAGGTGGACCTCGCGGCCATCCTTCCGGACCTTCCGCGCTTCGAGCAGTTCCTCCTCTTCAACGGTGCGGGGGGCGACGTGTCCCAGCCCCACTTCCTCCTGGCCAATGTGAAGCTGGGCTGGCTCGACGACACCGTGGCCCCCGTCGTCACCCAGGGCGCCGCGGCCGCGAACCTCACCTACACGCAGCTCAGCATCCCCTTCACCACGGACAAGCCCACCGTCTTCCACGTGGAGTACGGCATCTCCGATTACGGCTCCACGCTTCAGGGCGACCCGGCGGATTGGTCCACCAGCCACACGGCTGTGCTGACGGGCCTGCAGCCGGACACCACCTACCAGTACCGCATCGTCGCCGTGGACCATCGCACGGATCCCAATGCGGTCGCCGTGCCTGGCCTCCACACCGCCAGCTTCGCCATGCCCGCCGTGCCCACGACGCCACCCACCATCTCGGGCCTGGCCGCCTCAGGCGTGAAGAGCTTCAAGGCGGTGCTGGGCTGGACCACGGACCGGCCCTGCACCGAAGTGCTCAGCTACCAGAAGGCCGGAGGCGCGGCGATGACCCGGGACCTCACGGATTTCGCCACCGACCGCAGCTTCGTGCTGGACCTGCTGGAGGCCTCCGCCGCCTACACCGTCACCGTGCAGGCCACCGACGCCTTCGGACACCAGTCGACCAAGAGCCTTTCCGTCAACACGCCCGCCAGCGGCAGCAGCGCCGTGGACGTGGCCATCACGGCGGACGGCAGTTCCACCAAACCCATCTCGCCCCTCATCTACGGCACGAACCAGAACCTCGGCGCGCCCCAGTACACCTTCGGCCGCATGGGCGGCGATCTCTGGACCACCTACAACTGGACGATCAACGCCTGCAACGCGGGCCAGGATTGGTACAACTGGAACTACGACTACCTGCCCTGGTACTACGGCGTGCCCCTGGACCAGGAGACGAAGCCCGGCATCGCGGTCAGCTATGGCCTCGATACGATCCTCGGCCCCACGGCTGGGCCTTCCACCCACGCGGACGCGGCCCTGATCACGGTGCCGGTGCACGGCAACGTGGCGGCAGACAACGGCACCGATCCCAATGAGGACGTCTCCACTTCCGGAGCGAACTACCTGCAGACCCGCTTCAAGACCCTCCAGGTGCTGAAGGGCGCCCCCTTCACGCTGACGCCCTCCGCCTCGGATCCCCACGTGTACACGGACGAGTTCGTGAACTGGGTGAAGACGGTGGCCAAGGCCGACCACCCGGGCAAGGAGATCTTCTACTCCCTCGATAACGAACCCGACATCTGGTTCAGCACCCACAAGGTGAGCGTGCCCCAGCGGGAGTCCTACGATAGCTTCATAGCCAAGGAGACCGCCGCCGCCAAGGCCATCAAGGGCGTCGATTCCAACGCCACCGTCTTCGGCCTCGTGAGCTACGGCTGGTATGGCTACACCATGTTCCAGGGCTCGCCAGACGGCAGCAATTCCGACTTCAACACCCATGGCGACTTCACCGAGTACTACCTGGACAAGATGAAGCAGGCCGAGACTTCCGCGGGCAAGCGCCTGGTGGACGTGCTGGACCTCCACTACTACACCTCGGCCCTGTCTACGGACGGCAAGGATGTGGGCAGCGCCGACGCGTCGCCCACCGTGCAGGCGGCCCGGGTGCAGTCCACGCGCTCGCTGTGGGATCCCACCTTCGTGGAGAACTCCTGGATTCCCGACACGCTGCCGGACGGCGATAAGGCCATCCGCCTCCTGCCGCGCATGCAAGCCAAGAT
>CAYSXG010000585.1:0-2587 GCA_964434895.1 uncultured Solibacteraceae bacterium
GGTGCCGTTCTTCCGCTCCACGGTGATGAGCTCGACGATGTTGGGGTGCTTGAGGGCCGCCATGATGCGCGGTTCCTTGAGCAGGTCCACGATCTCGTCCTGCTGCTGGTGCGGCACCTTCAGGGCCACCCGCCGGTTCACCCAGGTGTCGAGGGCCAGGTACACGGTCCCGAAGCCTCCGGCCCCGAGCCGGTCGATGATCTGGTACTTGCCCAGGGTCTGGTCTTTGGCGAGCAAGGAGGGGCTCCCCGGAGGTTTCCACCAGGATGCCGGAAGCCGCGGGATCAGGCTACAGGGCCCTTGGCCAGGGGCAGCCTCACCTGGAAGGCGGCCCCCTCGCCGGGCCGGCTATCGAGGGTGATGCTCCCGTCCATGGCCTCCACCAGGGCCTTCACGATGGAGAGGCCCAGGCCCGTGCTGGACTCGCCGCTGGTGGGGCGGGCGGAGAGGCGGGTGAAGCGGCCGAAGAGGCCCGCCCGGTCCTCCTCCGAAAAGCCGGGGCCCTGGTCGCGGACCTCCACCAGGCCCGCCTCCAGCCGCACCCGCACCTCCCTCGGCGGGGGGCCCGGGGGGGTGAACTTGAGGGCGTTGGAGAGGAGGTTGTCGAGGACCTCCCGCAGGCACATGGGATCCGCCCACAGGGGCGGGAGGGACGGGGGGGCCTCCAGGCAAAGGCGGATGCCCTTTTCCCGGGCGCGATGGTCGTGGATCTCCAGGAGGCGGGAGGCCAGCTCCGTGGGGTCCAGGGCCTGGGGATGGAGGGCCAGGGTCCCGGACTCGATGTGGGAGACGTCCAGCAGGCGCCGGATGAGCTCCCCCATGTGGTCGGCGCCCTGCTCGATGCGGCCCGCCAGGTCCGCGGCCTCCGCGGCATCGCCGGGGTCCTCCCGCAGCATCTGCGCGTAGAGGCGGATGCCGTTCAGGGGGTTCCGGAGGTCGTGGGCCGCGATGCCCAGCATCCGGTTCTTCTCCTGGTTCAGGTGCTCCAGGCGCTGGTTGAGGCGCTCCAGATCCGCCTTCTGGGTCCGCACCTCCCGGGTGGCCTGGTCCACCCGCTGCTGGAGCTGTTCCGCCCGGGCCCGGAGCAGGCTCGTGCGCAGGCGCAGCAGCATCCACCCGCCCCCCGCCGCCAGGGCACCGTAGAGGGCCAGGGCCCAGGGAGCCGCCCAGGGGGGCGGATAGCCCCGCAGGTCCAGGTCCAGGGGCTCCGAAAGGCGGCCCCGGGAGTCCCGGGCCTCCACGCGCAGGACGTAGGTCCCCCGGGGCAAAAAGCCTAGGAAGCGCCGTCCTTCGGGGCCCCAGGCCGTGGGCCGCTCCTCCAGGCCGACCATGCGCGTCCTGAACTGCACCGCTTCGGGGTTGAGGAAGTAGGGGAGGCTGAAATCCACCTGCAAGGGCTGCTGGTCGAAGGGGAGGGCACGGGTTCGGGCCGGGCCCACCTCCCGCCCCGCGGCCACCACCCGCTCCAGCAGGGGGCGGGGCAGGGGGGGCAGGGAGGGTTCGTGGACCGTGTCGAACCAGGCGAGGCCGCCCCTCGTGGCCACCCGCAGGATCCCGGCGGCGTCCACCTGGAGGCCCAGGCGGGCGCAGGCCCGGCTGGGGAGGCCGTCCTGCTCGGTGAAGACCTCCACCCGCCAGGACCCGCCCCGCCAGGGCGGAAGGGCGCGCACCAGGCCCCGGGGCGTCCCCAGGTAGATCCGCCCCCCGGGATCCTCCGCGAGGCTCAGGATGACGCTGCTCGGGAGGCCGGGGTTCTCCGGGGTGCTCAGCACGTGCCAGGCGGCCCCGGGCCGGTCCTTCTCGATCCAGGCCAGGCCGCCGCCGAAGGTGCCCGCCAGCAGGAAGGCGGTGCCGTCCGGCGCCCGGGATTCCAGCAGGGCGTAGACGGAGAGGTTGGGGAGCCCGGATTCCAGGCCGTAGGAGGTCCAGCGGCCCCCCCGAAGGCGCCCGACGCCGCCCCCCCGGGTGCCCACCCACAGGCTGGGACCCTCCCTCTCCCGGGTCTCCAGCAGGGCGTAGACCATGGGATGGGGGGGACCTTCCCCGGCCCCCCATCGGGTCCACCGCCCCCGGGCGAAGTGGGCCAGGCCCCGGTTGCCGGCCACCCAGAGGGCTTCGGCGCCGTCCTCCTCCCGGCCCGCCAAGAGGGCCCGGACGTCCGGGTCCGGCAGCTCCGGTCCCCGGATCCACCGCCAGGCCCCACCCTCCTGGACCGCCAGGCCCTCCATGGTGCCCACCACCACCCGAGACCCCCCGAAGGCCGCGCTGTGGGCCAGGCAGGTGATCTGGGCCTTCGGGAACCTCGGATTCGGCGGGGTCAGGGGCAGCCTCCGCCCCTCGCGCCAGGCCTCCAGGCCGGATTCGGTGCCCAGCCAGAGGGTGGGCGGGCCCTCGGGCCCCTTCGTTTCCAGGAAGGTGTTGATCTTGGGATCCCCCATGGCCGGGGGCGAGGGGTGGGTGCCGACCCCGGGAAAGGGGACTTCGGCGGCCACCGTGGCAGCGGGGATGTGCTCCGTCATGACGGAAAGCTGTTGCTGGATCGCCTGGTACTTGCCGATGGCGCGGCCGAACTGCGCGCGGTCCTGGC
>CAYSXG010000586.1:0-2567 GCA_964434895.1 uncultured Solibacteraceae bacterium
CTGCTGCGCCGGACGCGCGTGGTCCGTGGGCAGGTCCAGCAGCTCGGGCACCCCCCCCAGCTGCTCCTTCCAGAACTCCGCCTGGCATTGCAGGATGCCATCGGCAATCCCAGCCTTTTGCCCCATGAGGGAGCCATGCGCAACAACGTCCTTGGTTGAAGCGTTTGGGACCATAAACAGGAGCTCCTGGCAGCTAAATCTAGTTATTTATATGACTAAATTAAAGACAGTAAGGGCTGGCAGGAGAGAGGCCGGTGGCATCAAAGGCACGATTCGCTCTCGTCGATTGCAATCCTGCCCAAGCCGACATACGCGTTGGCTGGACCCAGGACAGCACTGTCTCCCTAAGGGGCAAAAAAAGCAGTGCGGAAAGTCGGTAGGGACTCAGAAAAACCCATGCTACCACAAGACCCGCCCCTTCCATCAGAAGAAGGTTCTGGATCCCTTTTATCGGAATTAAGCCATCGCATTATGAGGGTTTTCTCGGGTCCAGGATCCGTTCTGTACTGGCCCTGAACCCCAAGGATCATGGGTGGGTCGGACCAGTCCGCCTTACCCCTGCCAACGCATGCGTTGGCAGGGGTCTTGGGTCATGGGAACACGGCCCCTTTGGCGCAAAGCCAAGCTGTGCTTGGCTTTGCTCTCACCCCTTGGGGATGCTACCGTCCCCCTACCCCCCCGTTCCGGGGGGTGTCATGAACGACTCGAATAATCCCCGCTTTTCTACGGAGCCACACTAGGGATGTAAAATCCGTGCATAAACAAGTTTCAACATCAAAATAAATTCGCCCAGCCTCCAGGCAGGTCACTCAGGCGTTCCCCAGCGCTTCCAGAATGGAGGCCAATTCCCCAGGGTCGAACTGGGCCAGCCGGGCATCGAGGATCTGCTCGGCGAGCACACAAAGCTTGGGCTTCAGAAATACGTCCCGAAGGGAGATTTCGATGCCTAGCTTCAGTTTAATTCGGATGACGACTTTGGTGCCCAACAATGAATGGCCCCCCAGGTCGAAGAAGTCGTCCTGGCGGCCCACCCGATCTACTTTCAACACTTCGGACCAGATCTCCGCCAGCGCCTCCTCGATCTCCCCCTCCGGGGCCTCGTAGGCCCTCGCTCCGAAGGCTCCCCCCTCCGGTTCCGGCAGGGCCCGGCGGTCCAGTTTCCCATTGGGCGTCAGGGGCCACGCCTCCATGGCCACGTAGGCCGCCGGCACCATGTAGTCCGGCAGGCCCTCCGACAGGTGCGCCCTCAGCGCCTCGGCCCCCGCCTCCTCCCCTTCGGGGGAAACGTAGTAGGCCACCAGCCGCTTCTGCCCCTCCCCATCATCCCGCGCCAGCACCACCGCCTCCCGCACCCTCGGGTGCTCCAGCAGCCGCGCTTCGATCTCCCCCAATTCGATGCGGAATCCCCGCACCTTCACCTGGAAATCGTTCCGACCCAGGTACTCCAGGCTCCCGTCCGGCAGCCACCGCCCCAGGTCTCCCGTACGGTACATCCGCGCCCCGGCCCCCGCGAAGGGGTCCGCCACGAATCGCTCCCCGCTCAGCTCGGGCCGGTTCAGGTAGCCCCTCGCCACCCCCGCGCCCCCCACGTGGATCTCCCCCGGGACCCCGATCGGCACCGGCTCCCCCTGACCGTCCAGCAGGTACACCTTCGCGTTCGCGATGGGACGCCCGATGGGCGGGTTCTGGACCTCCGCCTCGAAGCCCACCTGCATGCTCGCGCAGACCGTGGCCTCCGTCGGCCCGTAGGCGTTGATCATCCGCCGCCCCGAGGACCAGCGGCGGGCCAGGGCCCCGCCCAGCGCCTCCCCGGCCACCACGAGGGTCCGCACCGACGCCAGGTCCACCGCCTCGTCCAGCGTCCCCAGCACCACCGGCGGCAGCGTCACGTGGGTGATGCCCGCCTCGGCCGCCATCCGGCTCAGGGTCTCCCCCGCCAGCACCACCCCGGGTCCCGCCAGGTGCAGGGAGGCCCCCCGCCCCAGCGTCGTAAAGACCTCCGAAGCGCAGGCGTCGAAACTGAACGACGCGAACTGGAGCGTCCGGCTCCCCGCCTCCACCGCGAAGCCCCGGATCTGGGCCACCACCATGTTGACCAGCCCCCCGTGCTCCACCATCACCCCCTTGGGCGTCCCGGTGGAGCCCGAGGTGTAGATCACGTAGACCAGGTGCTCCGGCCTCAGCCCGACGGCCGCCCGCTCCGGGTTCGTCGTCGGATGGGCCGCCCAGCTCCCCCCGTCCGAATCCAGGCCCAGGATCGGGACGTCCAGGTCCCCAAAACGCTCCCTCAGGGCCCCCTGGGTCAGCAGGACCACCGGCTCAGCGTCCTCCACCATGTACTTCAAACGCTCGGCCGGGTAGGCCGGATCCAGGGGCACGTAGGCCCCTCCGGCCTTCAACACCGCCAGCAGGGCCACCACCATCTCGAAGCTCCGCTCCACGCAGATGGCCACCCGCGCGTCGGGACCCACCCCCAGTTCCCGCAGGTGGTGCGCCAGGCCATTGGCCCGCGCGTTCAGCTCCCCGTAGGAAAGCCTCCGACCCTCCTGCACCAGCGCCACCGCCTC
>CAYSXG010000587.1:0-2567 GCA_964434895.1 uncultured Solibacteraceae bacterium
TCCAGCCCTTCAGGGATGGTTTCCAGGTCCGGGACATAGGGGAACGTCGCGCTCATGGATCAAGTCTACTTCCCTGGCCCAGGAAAGCCTGGATCCGACGACGGGGTTCGGGATGGTCCAAGGCCTCGGCGAAAAAGACCCGCTCCCAGGCCAGGGCCCCTCCGCGGTCCAGGCCCCGCTGGCGATCCCTCAGAGAGGCCAGCAGATCCAAGGCCCTCGAGTCGGGATTTCTACCTTTATTTTCAAGGCTTTCCGGGATAACCTGCGGATGGCGTTCTGCCATGGGCGGGAGGGGCTCCACATGCGGTTGCGGTGGGGTCAGGCTTATCGTCCAATTGACCAAAAACCACAGGGAGGGGGACCCATGGCTACGGCCCAGACTAGCAGCGAGATCGTGCGGTTGGATCAGGTCAAGATCAGCCACTACTTCGGCTCGAACACCTTCAACGACCGGACCATGAAGGTGCGCCTTCCCAAGGATGTCTTTAAGGCCTTCAAGCAGGCTCTGAAGCGGGGTGAGACGCTGACCCCCGCCGTGGCCCACGGTGTGGCCCAGGCCATGAAGGAGTGGGCCATGGAGCAGGGGGCCACCCACTTCACCCACTGGTTCCTGCCCATGACCGGTGCCACCGCCGAAAAGCACGACGCCTTCATCACCTGGGACGAGCCCGGCACGGTCATCGAGCGCTTCAGCGGCGGCCAGCTCATCCAGGGGGAGCCCGACGCCTCCTCCTTCCCCTCCGGCGGGCTCCGGGCGACCTTCGAGGCCCGGGGCTACACGGCCTGGGATCCCGCCAGCCCCGCCTTCATCATCGAAGGGCCCCTCGGCAAGACCCTCTGCATCCCCACGGCCTTCGTGGGCTACCACGGAGAGGCCCTGGACCACAAGGTGCCCCTGCTGCGCTCCATGGAGGTGGTGAACCGGGCCGCCAAGGCCGCCCTGGCTCACTTCGGCGTCCAGTCCGGACACGTGGTGGCCCAGTGCGGGCCGGAGCAGGAGTACTTCGCGGTGGACCTGGACCTCGCGCGCCAGCGCCCGGACCTGCTCTTCGCCAACCGCACCCTGCAGGGCGCCCGGCCCCCCAAGGGGCAGGAGCTGGAGGACCACTACTTCGGTTCCATCAAGGAGCGCGTGCTGGGCTTCATGCAGGAGGTGGAGCTCGAATGCTTCAAGCTGGGCATTCCCGCCAAGACCCGCCATAACGAGGTGGCGCCGAACCAGTTCGAGATCGCTCCCATCTACGAGGCCGCCAACCTTGCCTCCGACCACAACCAGCTGCTCATGGAAGTGCTGAAGAACGTCGGGGAGCGCCACGGCCTGGCCATCCTCCTCCACGAGAAGCCCTTCGCCGGCGTGAACGGAAGCGGCAAGCACGTGAATTGGAGCCTGGCCACGGACGAGGGGCAGAACCTGCTGGAGCCGGGCAAGACGCCCGAACAGAACCTCAGCTTCCTCTACTTCCTCGCCGCCACCCTCAAGGCCATCCATCGCCATGGCGGCCTCTTCCGCGCCTCCATCGCCAGCGCCGGAAACGACCACCGCCTGGGCGCCAACGAGGCCCCCCCCGCCATCATGTCCGCCTTCCTCGGGGCCCAGCTGAACCACATCCTCGACGCCATCGAGGCCGGGGAGGCCGCGGATGCCAGCGAGAAGAAGATCCTCGACCTCGGCATCGGGAACCTGCCCCTCCTGGAGAAGGACGCCACGGATCGCAACCGCACCAGCCCCTTCGCCTTCACCGGCAACAAGTTCGAATTCCGCGCCGTGGGGTCCAGCCAGCCCATCGCCCTTCCCCTGACGGTGATCAACGCCGCCGTGGCCGAGGCCTTGGATGAGCTGAACGCCCAGATGCACGGGGCCATGGAGGCCGGCAAGGAGCACCGCGCCGCGGTGCTGGACGTGGTGCGCGAGGCGATCCGGGAGACCAAGGCCATCCGCTTCGAAGGCAACGGGTACTCCGAGGATTGGAGGCAGGAGGCCGAGAAGCGGGGCCTGCCCCACGCCAAGGACACCGCCGCCGCCCTGCACATCTGGGGAAGCCCGGCCGCCAAGGCGGTCTTCACCCGGGCCGGGATCCTGGGCGAGGAGGAGCTCGAGGCGCGCATCCACATCCGGCACGAGCAGTACCAGAAGGCCCTGGCCATCGAGGCCCAGGTACTCCGGGAAATGGCCGAAACCATGATCCTGCCCGCGGTGAGCGCAGACCTGGGCAATCGCGCCGAGACCCTCGGGAAACTGGCCTCCGCCGGCATCGAGGTCCCGGCCAGCCTCAAGAAGGCCCTCCAGTCCCAGGCCCACCTTGCGGGGGAGGGGCAGGAGCGCCTGGAGGCGCTGCAGGCCGCCCTCGGCCGGGCTGAGGCCATGGAGGACGTCCATGGGCGCACCGAGGGCTTCGCCACCGAGGTGCGGGAGGCTCAGGCCTCCCTCCGAGAGGCGCTGGACGCGCTGGAGGAGGGCTGCGACGCCGATCTCTGGCCCCTGCCCAAGTACCGCGAGCTGCTGGCCCCCCTCGTCTGAGGCAAGGGCGCCGAGGAAGGGGGGCCGGTCCGGCCCCCTTTTTACGGTT
>CAYSXG010000588.1:0-2550 GCA_964434895.1 uncultured Solibacteraceae bacterium
GGAGGGGGGGCAGGCTGTGCAAGAGTCCCCCCTCCTCTGCTCCCCGGCCTAAAGGATGCCGTGCAGCAGGCGGGCGTGGGTCAGCACCTGGTCGTGCAGCACCGCCCAGAAGTCGTGGCCGCCGTTGAGGCGGAAGTCGACGTAGGGCCCGCTCGCGCTGCCGCTCGGATCCCAGGCGACTGTCGCACCGGTCGAGTCGGTCACCAGCAGGTTCATGTTGAACGCCTGCAGGGCGTTCTTCAGCCCCTCGCCGTCGGCGCTGAAGTTGCCGCCGGGAGTCGCGCTGCTGCTGCCCACCGGATGGTAGTCGGCGGAGGCGTAGAGCAGTTGCAGCTGCCAGGCCATCAGGTTCGAGGTCAGCACCTTGCCGGCCACCTGGTGGTTATTGTCGCCCTCGAAGGTGAAGGCCTTCGTGAGCGGGAAGGCCCACGGGAAGGCCTCGCAGTTCCTTCTGCCAGCGGGCCAGCTCGGAGCTCAGGGCCGGGGGGAGGGGAAGGGCGAAGAAGAGTCGCACGGGCCGCGCCTTAGCGGTTCCACCAGGCCCGGCCGGCCTCCACGTCCTCGGCGATCTGGGCCCTCAGGGCTTCCAGATCCGGGAAGCGCCGCTCCCCCCGCAGCCGGTGGAGGAGGCCCAGCTCCAGGCGCGAGCCGTAGAGGTCCCCCTCGAAGTCCGGGACATAGGTCTCCACCATCAGGGCCTTCCCCGCGAAGGTGGGCTTCTCCCCGACGTTGGTGAGGCCCAGGCGGCGACCCTCCCAGTGGGAGGAGCGGGCCTCGGTGACGTAGACCCCGTAGGCCGGAAGCTGCTCCTGCTCCCAGTGGAGGTTGGCGGTGGGAAAGCCCAGGTGGCGACCCCGGCGGTCCCCCTCCACCACGAGGCCGGTCAGGGCATAGGGATGGCTCAGCAGGCGGGCGGCCTGGTCCACGTCCCCGGCCTCCAGGGCCTGGCGGATGCGCGTGCTGCTGAGGTGGCCCCCGTCCGGGGCGCGGAGGGAGTGGACGCGCAGCTCGCAGCCGTGGGCCCCGCCCCAGGCTTGGAGGGTGCGGACGTCCCCGCTGCGGTCCCGGCCGAAGCAGAAGGCCTTGCCCACGTGGAGCTCCTGGGGCGCGAGGGAGTGGCGGAGGGCGTCCAGGAAGGCTTCGGGGGCCAGCTCCGAGAAGGCCCTGGAAAAGGGGATCACCCAGGCCAGGTCCATTCCGCAGGCCTCGAAGGCCGCCAGCCTCTGGGCCAGGGTCATGAGGAGGAGGGGCCTGCGCTCCGGGGCCACCACCACCGCGGGGTGGGGATCGAAGGTGACGACCGCCGAAGGAAGGCCCCGTTCCCGAGCCCGACCCGCGGCCTCCTGGAGCAGCTCCCGGTGGCCCGCGTGCACGCCGTCGAAGTTGCCCAGGGTGACGACGTGGGGGCCCGCCTCCGGGGCCCCCTCCAGGCTGTGGTGCCAGATCTCCATGGAGCCGCTCACGGGCCCTCCTCCCCGCGCGCCTCGGGCCAGGCCAGGCTGGCCCCCACGCCGGCGGCAAGGAGGAGCGCGATGACCCCGAGGGAGGCCAGGGTGGGGATGTCCACCCATTTCACGAGGCACATCTTCAGGCCCACGAAGGCCAGGATGAAGGCCAGGGCGGTCTCCAGGTGGTGGAAGCGGTCCATCATCTTGGCCAGCAGGAAGTA
Organism: uncultured Solibacteraceae bacterium; assembly: GCA_964434895.1. Classification (GTDB taxonomy): domain Bacteria; phylum Acidobacteriota; class Holophagae; order Holophagales; family Holophagaceae; genus CAYSXG01. The sequence continues at coordinate 1,670 of CAYSXG010000588.1, forward strand.
GAGGCTGCGCAGGCCCAGGATGGCGAAGACGTTGGAGGTGTAGACGACGAAGGGGTCCCGGGTCACCGCCAGCACCGCGGGGATGGAGTCCACGGCGAAGACCACGTCCGCCACCTCCACCGAGACCAGCACCAGCAGCAGGGGCGTGGCGAAACGGCGGCCCCCCCGAAGGCTCCAGAAGCGCTCGTGGCCCCCCTGTTCGTCGTAGGGCACCATCCGCTTGAAGAGGAGGACCAGGGGGTTGCGGGTGGGGTCCCCCTTGGCCTCCTCCATGAGCAGCATCTTGAGGCCGGTGAAGACCAGGAAGCCGCCGAAGACGTAGATCATCCAGTGGAAGCGGGCGAGCAGGGCGGTGCCGGCGAGGATCATGGCGGCGCGCATGACGAGGGCCCCGAGCACGCCCCAGAAGAGCACCCGGTGCTGGTGGCGCAGGTCCACCTGGAAGGCCCCTAAGAGCAGCACGAAGACGAAGAGGTTGTCGACGCTGAGGCTCTTTTCCAGCACGTAGCCCGTGAGGAACTCCAAGCCTTTCTGGGCGCCCCCCAGCTTCCACACGAGGGCGTTGAAGCCCAGGGCCAGGGCGATCCAGACGGCGCTCCAGCCCGCCGCCTCCCGGATGGAGGGTGCGTGGGCCCTGCGATGGAAGACGCCCAGGTCGAGGGCCAGCATCAGGAAGAGGAAGGCGTGGAAGCCCGCCCAAGCCTCCCAGGGCGCGGCTTTCAGCAGGGCGTGGGTCAAGGGGCCTCCGAGGTCCCAGTTTACGGGGCGTGGCAAGCCGCGAGGGGCCCTGCGCTAGTGTGGAAGCATGTCCCTTCCCCGCTTCCTTTCCGACGAGGCCTCCCCCCCCGCCGAAGGCCGGCTTTTGGATCTGGGCCCCGAGG
>CAYSXG010000589.1:0-2549 GCA_964434895.1 uncultured Solibacteraceae bacterium
GGTTGGTCGCGGCGATGACGATGACGCCTTCGTTGCCTTCGAAGCCGTCCATCTCCACCAGCAGCTGGTTGAGGGTCTGCTCCCGCTCGTCGTGGCCGCCGCCCAGGCCCGCGCCGCGGTGGCGGCCCACGGCGTCGATCTCGTCGATGAACACGATGCAGGGGGCGCTCTTCTTGGCCTGCTCGAAGAGGTCGCGCACGCGGCTGGCGCCGACGCCCACGAACATCTCCACGAAGTCCGAGCCCGAGATGCTGAAGAACTGCACCTTGGCCTCTCCGGCGATGGCCTTGGCCAGGAGGGTCTTGCCCGTGCCCGGAGGCCCCATGAGCAGCAGGCCCTTGGGGATCTTGCCGCCCAGCTTCACGAACTTGGCGGGGTCCTTCAGGAAGTCCACGACCTCCTTCAGCTCCTCCTTGGCCTCGTCGCAGCCGGCCACGTCCGCGAAGGTGATGCGCTTGGAGCTGCCCGATAGGCCCTTGGCCCGGGCCTTGCCGAAGCTGAGGGCCTTGTTGCCCCCCACCTGGGCCTGGCGCATGAACACGAACCAGAGCACCACGAAGACCAGCAGGGGCCCCCAGAACACCAGGATGTACATGAGGTTGTTCTCGCTGGGCTTCTGGGCCTTGAACTCGTCGATCTTCTCCTCCAGCTTCCAGTTCAGGATCTTGGCGCCGATGTCCTGCATGGGCGGCGCCACGGTCTTGAACTTCTCGATCTTCTCCCCCCGGCCGTTGTTGAAGGGCACGCGGTAGACGCCCTCGATGTCCGGGCCGGAAAGGGTGACGGACTTGTACTTGCCGGCGATGCCCTCGGTGTAGAAGGTGGAGAAGGGGACTTCCTGGATGCCGCCGTTCTGGGGGATCTGCTTCAGGGCCAGCACGACCAGGACGATGATCCCGATCCACACCAGCGCGCTTTTCATCATCGAGTTCAAGGGACCTCCCGGGAAAACTCCCGCTGCACCTAGTCTAACCGTACGTTCAAGGACGGTCCCGGCTTAGATGCATCCCCTTAGATGCAGGCGCCAGCCCATTGGTTCAAGGGAAGCGGGCTCCAGGACCCAGGTTCCGTGGGTGCGGAGCCCGGCCTTCGCGGCCAGGTGGGGCCGGAGCCAGGCCGCGAGCTCGCGCAGGGCCTGGGCCTCCCGGGGCAGGCCCTGCTCCTCCAGGGCCGCCGCCAGCACCCAGCGCAGCTCCAGCTCCCCCCAGGCCCCGGCCCGCAGCCAGATCCCCTCCTCCCCCAGGTCCCAGCGCCCGGGCCGCCAGGCCCGCACCCGCCGGTCCCGGTCCGCCTCCAGCTCCTCCACCTGCCGGTGGGTCTCCCACAGATGGGCGTCCAGGTCCGGGGCCTCGGCCCTCAGGCCTTCCAGCAGCTTGCGCCAGCGGTTCCGGGGCGTGAAGCCTTCGGCGTTGGTGGGGTCCTCCCGCCAGGGGAGGCGCTTGGCGCGCAGGTAGGCCCGGAGCTCCTCCCGGCGCAGGTGGACCAGGGGGGACCAGCGCAGCTGCTGGCGGGCGGGCAGGGGCGTGAGGGCCCCGGTGCCTCCCCCGCGGGAGAGGCGCAGGAAGACCGTTTCCGTGTGGTCGTCCAGGGTGTGGCCCGTGGCCACCGCCTCGGCCCCACAGGAGGCCGCCTCCTCCCGCAGCCAGGCCCAGCGCAGCTCCCGGGCCGCGGTCTCGAGGCCCTGGCCCCGGCGCCGGGCCTGCTCCCGCACGTCCAGGTCGGCCTCCACCAGGTCCAGGTCGAAGTGGCGGCACAGCCTCCCCACGAAGGCCGCGTCCTCGGGGCTGTCGGGGCGCAGGCCGTGGTCCGCGTGGGCCACCACCAGGTCCAGCTGCAGGCTGCGGCTGAGGGCCACCAGGACCGCCAGGAGGGCCGTGGAATCCCCGCCCCCGCTGCAGGCGACCAGCACCCGCGCCCCCTCCAGGCCGTCGCCCCGGGCGCGGAGGGCTTGGAGGAGGGTGGATTCGAAGCGGTTCAAAGGGCCCTCGGCTCCGGCGCCGTTCAGCGCAGCTTCGCGAGGAGGTCCAGCAGGGCCGGGGGCACGGGCCGGTCGCACCAGAGGGCCTCGGCGAAGTCCGCCTGGACGAGGCTGCCCCAGTGCATGGCCCGTCCCACGATGCCCCGGCGGAAGGCGGGGTGGGAGATGCGCGTGGCGGGCCGGGAGGGATCGGCGTCGAACTGGCTCCCGAAGGCGTCGAAGGCGGCCATGCGGCGCTCCCAGACCGAGGCCACGTCCACCACCAGGTCCGGCGCGCCGGGGTTCTCCCCCCCCACCCAGGCCAGGGCCTCGGGACGATGGGGGAGGCCGGCGGCGGGGTAGTTCTTGAGCCCGGCGTAGAAGCAGGCGTCGCGGCCCAGGCGGTGGGCCCGGCCGTGGTCGGGGTGGCGGTCCACGGGCGGGGGCAGGATCACCACCCGGGGCCGGAGGCGGCGGATCTCTTCCAGGACCCGGGTCCGGACGGCCTCGGATTCCTCGAAGCGGCCGGCGGAGTACAGCATGAATCCCAGCCAACAGGATCTTGTGGAGTTCAGCATCGAGCGCAAGATTT
>CAYSXG010000590.1:0-2528 GCA_964434895.1 uncultured Solibacteraceae bacterium
GCCCCGGAAGGGATCGTGGCCCTGGCGGGGGAAGAGCGGTCCAACTATCCTCTGGCCCTCTCGGTGGACGACGAGGGGGTCGGCTTCCGCCTCACGGCCCAGGCGAGCGGGCCCATTCCTCCGGAGGGGGTGTGCGAATTCATGCGCACCGCCTTGGAGTCGCTGGTTCGGACCCTGGAATCCGACCCGGCCGCCGCCCTTCGAGATCTCGACGTGCTGCCGGTCTCGGAGCGGCACCAGGTCCTGGAGGCGTGGAACGCCACGGACCTCGAGTTCCCGGAGGACCGCTGCATCCACCACCTGTTCGAATCGCAGGTGGAGCGAGACCCCGATGCGCAGGCGGTGATGGGCCCCGAGACGGCGCTCACCTACGGGGAACTCAACGCGCGGGCCAACCGATTGGCTCGACACCTGCGGGGAATGGGCGTCGGGGCTGATACGCGGGTGGCCATTTGCGTCGAACGCGGGATCGAGATGGTGGTCGGCCTGCTCGCGGTATGGAAGGCCGGGGGAGCCTACGTTCCCCTGGATCCCGCCTACCCGTCGGACCGCTTGTCCTACATGGTGAAGGACAGCAGGCCGGTGGCCCTGCTGACCCAGGGGGCGCTGGGAGCCCGCTTCGACTCGGAGGGCGTGCCCGTGGTGCGTCTGGACGAGCCGTCCTGGGAGGGCCAGTCGGACGCGAATCTTGAAGGCCAGGGCCTGGAGCCCCACCACGTGGCCTACGTGATCTACACCTCGGGCTCCACGGGCCTGCCCAAGGGGGTCATGGTCGAGCACCGCGGGCTTTGCAATCTGGCGGCGGCCCAGGCCGAGGCATTCTCCGTCGAGGCCCACAGCCGGGTCCTGCAGTTCGCCTCCTTCAGCTTCGACGCCTGCGCCTGGGAGGTGTTGATGGCCCTCTGCCGGGGCGCGTCCCTCCACCTCGTCCCCCCCGGAGCCCCGTTGGTGGGTCATGCGCTGGTCCAGGCCATCGAGGGGGCCGGGATCACCCATGCGACCCTGACGCCGGCGGTGCTGTCCTCCCTTCCCGAAGAGGCCGAGCTACCGACGATCCGCACCCTGATCACGGCGGGGGAGGCCCTTCCGGAAGGGGCCGTCGCGCGCTGGGCGCCAGGACGCCGGCTCGTCAACGCCTACGGGCCCACCGAGGCCACGGTTTGCGCGACCCTCTACGGCTGCCGAGAGGACCGACCCGGGGCGCCGCCCATCGGCCGCCCCATCGCGAATGCGCGGATCTACATCCTGGACGAGCGGGGAAGGCCGGCGCCGGTGGGGGCGACCGGCGAGATCCACATCGGCGGCGCCGGGGTGGCCCGGGGCTACCTGAACCGCCCGGAGCAGACCGCCGAACGGTTCCTGAAGGATCCCTTCTCCGAGGCCCCGGGGGCGCGGATGTACCGCACCGGAGACCTGGGCCGCTGGCTGCCGGATGGAAACATCGAATTCCAGGGCCGGAACGACTTCCAGGTCAAGGTCCGGGGGTTCCGCATCGAGCTGGGGGAGGTCGAGGCCCGGCTGCTGGAGCATCCCAACGTCCTCGAGGCCGTGGTCCTGGTTCGGGAGGACCAGCCGGGGGACCAGCGGCTGGTGGCCTACTTCACCGCGCGCGAAGAAGGGGTGGACGCGGAGGCACTGAGATCGCACCTCGCTGGGAAATTGCCGGAGCACATGGTGCCGGCGGTCTACGTGCGGATGGAGGCGCTGCCGCTGACGCCCAACGGGAAGCTGGACCGGCGGGCGCTTCCGGCGCTGGACGGAGGGGCGCGCGCGAACCGGGATTTCGAGGCGCCGGAAGGGCCGATCGAAAAGAAGCTCGCGACGATTTGGGCGGAGGTGCTCAGGGTCGATCGCGTGGGCCGGAACGATAACTTCTTCCGGCTCGGAGGGCACTCCCTGCTCGCGGTGACGCTCGTCGAGCGCATGCGCCGGCAGGGCCTCCGGATGGACGTGCGCGCGCTGTTCGCCACGCCCACGGTGGCCCAGGTGGCCGCGGCGATGAAGGGCGAAAGCCCGACCCTCGTGATCCCCCCCAACGGGATCCCGTCCCAATGCGGCCGGATCACGCCGGACATGCTGCCCCTGGTGGACCTCAGCCCGGCCCAGATCCAGGCCATCGTGGACCGGGTGCCCGGCGGCGCGGCCAACGTGCAGGACATCTACCCCCTGGGCCCCCTGCAGGAGGGGATCCTGTTCCATCACATGATGTCCGGCGAAGGGGACGTCTACCTGCTTTCCCGCGTCACGGCCTTCGACGGCCGCCCTCGCCTGGAGGCTTACCTGGAGGCCCTGCAGGCCGTCCTGGACCGCCACGACATCCTCAGGACCTCCATGGCCTGGGAGGGGCTGCCGGAACCCGTCCAGGCGGTGCTCCGGAAGGTGCATCTTCCCGTCGAGGAAGTGGCCCTCGACCCTGGCGCCGGAGACGCCGCGGACCAGTTGTACGCCCGAGTCGCTCGGCGGCATTTGCGGACCGCTCTGCGCGCGGCCGCCCACATTGGGGCGCGCGTCGCGCGCGACCGCTCCAG
>CAYSXG010000591.1:0-2508 GCA_964434895.1 uncultured Solibacteraceae bacterium
CCGGTCACGGTGCCGTCCGGCGCCACCGTCACGCTCAGGGCGTCCTGGGGAATGGTGATCTGGGGGGTCACCGTGTAGCCCGAAGCGTTCACCAGGTTCCCGTTCTGGTCCACGGAAAAGGCCCCGTCCCGGGTGAAGGCCTCGGTGCCGTCCGGAAGGGTCACGCGGAAGAAGCCGTCCCCCTCGATGGCCAGGTCGAAGCGGCCCCCGGTGCTCTTGAAGCTTCCCGTCGTGTACTGGTGGCTGATGGTCTGGAGACGGGCCCCGTGCCCCAGCTGGAGCCCCGAAGGCAGCGTGGTGTTGGTGGAGCTGTTGGTGCCCGCCAGGTTGACGGTCTGGTACAGCAGATCCTGGAACTCCGCCCGGGCCCGCTTGTAGCCGTTCGTGTTCACGTTGGCGAGGTTGTTGGAGATGGTGTCCATGTTGAGCTGCTGGACGGCCATGCCCGCCGCGGCGGACCACATCGCTCTCATCATCGCGCGCCTCCTTGTCCGTTCGCGGACCCGCCGCCCCAGGGGCTCATCGCAGGCCTCCCACGTCGTTGATGCTTCTGGAATCCAGGTCGTTGGTGAGGGTGCTGGCCACCCTCATGCTCATGTCGTAGAGGCGGTTGATGCGGATCATCTCCACCATGGCCGAGGCCACGTCCACTCCGCTCTGCTCCAGGTAGCCCTGGGCTACGGTGGCGGTGGCGGGCTTGGGCTGGGCCCCGCCGGGATCGAAGCGGTTGGACCCGATTTTCTGGAGGGCCGTGGGATCGGCCACGTCCCGCAGATCCAGCTGGCCCAAGGCCTGGGCCCCTTGGTGCAGGGTGCCGTCGGGCAGGACCGTGAGAGGGCTCCCGGCGGGGTCCACGCTCAGGGGCTGGCCCGTCCGGCCCAGCACCGGGGCCCCGTCGAGGGCCTGGAGCTGCCCCCCCGCCCCGAGTTTCAGGCGCCCGTCCCGAGTGAGCCGCGGGCCCTGGGGGGTCTGCACCGCGAAGAAGCCGGAGCCGCTGAGGGCCAGGTCCAGGGGGCGCCCCGTCTCGTGGAGGGTGCCCTGTTCTAGGTTCACGCCCCGCTCACCGATGACGACGCCGTCGTTGAGCTGTTTGGGAAGGCCCCGCCCCTGGGCCTTGTTAAAGATGGAAAAGAAGGTGCGATCCGGTTTGAAGGCGACGGTGCTGGCGTTGGCGAGGTTGTTGGACACGACCTCCAGCTGGAAGCTGCGCATCTTGAGACTGCTCGCCGCCACGTAATAGGCAGGATCCATCTAGGCACCTCTCGCCCACCTTGGGCGAGGGACGTGCCAAAAGAGCCCCGAGCCTTGAGGCGAGGAATGGAGCGTTCTCAGGGTTCAGGGTTCCTCGTCGCACCCTCCACCCAAGCCTCGCCGCCCTGGGCATAGCGCTCCTTCTTCCAGATGGGCACGGATTTTTTGATCTCATCCATGATCCATCGGGCGGATTCGAAGGCCTCGGCGCGGTGGGCCGAGGCGGTGGCGACCACCACGGCGGCTTCGGCGAGGGGGACGGGGCCCAGGCGATGATGGATGGCGCAGGCCCGCAGGCCGAAGCGGGCCATGGCCTCCCGGCGCAGGCGCCCCAGCTCCGCCTCCGCCATGGGTACGAAGGCCTCGTAGGCCAGGAGCTCCACAGGCCGGCCCTCGTGATGATCCCGGGCGCAGCCTTCGAAGACCACCACCGCGCCGGCGGCGGCGACCGTCATCGAGGCCCGGATGGCCGCCACGTCCAGGGGACCCTCGATCACCGCGATCTCCCTCACGCCGTCCCTCCTTCCGCAGACGATACACTCATCGCATGATGCTCCGAATCACGCCCGTCCCGGTGCCCCGATGAGCCTGCGGCCTCGGATCGAACTGTTCTGCGACGGGGCCTGCCTCGGGAACCCCGGCCCCGGCGGCTGGGCCTACCTGCTCCGGACCCAGACCTCGGCGGGCCCCCGGGAAAAGGAGGCCAGCGGGGCCGAGGCGGACACAACCACCAACCGCATGGAGCTAACGGCCGTCCTCCGGGGCCTGGAAACCCTCACCCGCCCCTGCGACGTGACCCTGGTCTGCGATAGCCAGTACGTCCTCAAGGGCCTCACGGAGTGGATGGAGGGCTGGAAGCGCAAGGGCTGGCGCAAGGCGGACGGCCACCCGGTGCTGAATACGGAGCTTTGGCAGGCCCTGGACCGGGCGGCCCGAGTCCATCGGATCACCCCGCAGTGGGTACGGGGCCACGCGGGCCATCCGGAGAACGAGCGGGTGGACGGGCTGGCCCGCCGCGCCGCCGAAGGGCTCAGATAGTTAGCGGACCTTCCCGAACTTGTAGGAGATCGTCGCCCAGCCCGATACGGGCCGGCCATCCCGGGTCCCGGCCTGGAACTTGGATTCCAGGGCCGCCTTTTCGGCCGCCTCGTTGAAGCCGGAAGGGCCGTCCACCCCGCTGATGATCTGCACTTTCCGGGGCCGGCCGGAGGGGTCCAAGAAGGCCTTGGAGGTTACCAACGGGGCCAGGTTCTTGAT
>CAYSXG010000592.1:0-2503 GCA_964434895.1 uncultured Solibacteraceae bacterium
CAGGGCGGAGTTGATCGAGCCGGACTTCTCGCCTGCCGCCTGCAGCCGGCAGCTGCGCCACTTCGCCCCTGACGACGTCGGCCGCATCCTGCCCTCGAAGGCCCTGGTGCTCCGGCAGATCGGCAACCGGCTGCGCGCGCCGTACAAGTTCCGTCCGGCGGGAGACCTCGCGGCCGAGATCGAGTGGGCAAAGAACCGGCGCGTCGGTCCGGACGCCTACCTCGGGGCCGCGGCCGACCGCGAGCCGCCGATCCCGGCCGAGCTGATGGCGCGTGTGTACCGCGACTACGAACGGCTGAAGACGAACGAGAGCCTGCTCGACTTCGAGGACCTGCTCGAACGCGCGGTGCGTCTGTTCGAGTGCGATGCGAGCGCCGCGTCGACCTTCCGCGCGCAATATCGCGCGTTCACCGTCGACGAGTACCAGGACGTCAACCTCCTGCAGCAGGCGCTACTCGATCACTGGCCCGGCCAACGCGACGCCCTCTGCGCCGCCGGTTCCGACTACCACCACCTCGTCGCGACCCCCCGGAGGGCCCAGTACTCCTGCACGTGGCCCGTCTGATGGAGGCCCGGCCCCGCCTTCTCCGAGGCGCCGCCCGAGGGGGCCGCTTCCTGAGAGGCCTTCGACGCTGGCATGCCTGGATCGGGCTCGCCGGCGCCGGCCTCGGGCTCCTGTTCGGCTTCACGGGCTTTCTCATGAACCATCGGGCGGTCCTGAGGATCGATGCGGGCCAGATCGCGGAGCAGCGGGTGTCCGTGGAACTGCCCGAACCCCTTCCCGGCAGCCCCGAGGCGCTGGCCTCGGAGCTCGCGAAGCGGTTCCAGGTGCCGTCCGATCGCGTGAAGACCCGCATCCAGCGGGCCCGGACCGGGCGTCTCGGCGCCGCGGAGGTGAGGGCCGCGGAGCAGTGGGTGGTCCTGTTCCAGGGGCACCGGCGCTTCGCCCAGGCCGCCTACACGCCCGGGAACCGCACCGTCGAGGTGGAACAGCGCGAGGCGAGCCCCCTCCAGGTGCTCAAGCGCCTGCACAAGAACGAGGGCGGGAGCCTGGGCTGGACCCTCCTGGTCGACGCCTTCGCTGGGGCCATGGGGTTCATGACCCTTTCGGGCGTCCTGCTCTGGACCCATCTGCGAGGTCGGCGTCTGCTCGCCGCGGGCCTGGTCCTCGGGGGGATCGGGGCCGCGGTGACGACGGCCGCCCTGGGGTGGTGATGGCGGTATACTTCCGCGATCCCATGCGACCGCGCGAGTTCGCTTTCTCCTTGGATCCGGAGGCGCCCGAGCCTTTGTACCGCCAGCTCATGGGGGGGCTGCTGGAGGCCATCCGCGAGGGGCATCTCCAGCCTGGGATGGCGTTGCCCAGCACGCGGGATCTGGCCGAGCGCTGCGGGATCAACCGGGGCACGGTGCTCGCGGCGTTCCGGGAACTGGAGGCGGAAGGGTGGATCGAGGCCCGGACCGGCAGCGGGAGCTTCGTGGCCGCGCACCTGCCCGAGGCGGCGGGATCCGGGAAGGGGCCCGTCGAGATGACCGTGCCCACGGGGTTCGACCTTTGGTCCCGGTTCGAAACCCTGTCCTGTGAAGGGGTCGAAGGGATGGATCTGCGGGAGGCCTGGCCGGACCCGCGGCTGCTGCCGGGAGGGGCCTTTGCCGAGGCCTACCAGAAGGCCTTGAGTTACCGGGCCTCGGAGGTGCTGCGGGCCGTGGGTGGCGACGCCACCTTCCTTCGGGCGCTGCCGGCCTGGCTGGGGGAGCGCCGGGGACTGTGGGTGAAGGCGGAGCACATTCTGGTGACCCGGGGGGAGCGGGGGGCCCTGGAGGTGGCCCTCCGGGGGCTGGTGAGGCCCGGCAAGGGACTGGCCCTGGCCTTCGAGCCCACCCCCGCCCTTAGGGCCCGGATCGAGGCATGGGGTCGCGTTCCTTGCGTGATGCCAAAGGATCTCGAAGGGCCGCGCCCCGACCTGCTCCTCGGGGGGGAATACGGATTGGTGGTGGTCCCGCCGCGCCTGGGCCCCGGTCCCCAGCCGTGGAGCCGGTCGCGGCAGGAGGAGCTCCTGAAGGTGGCCCGCGGGCTGCGCCTGCCCGTGCTCGAACTGGAAGGCCCTTGGGAATTGCACGCCGGCCCCCGCCCGCCCCTGCCGCTGGCCGCGGCGGATACCGCAGGCGTCACGATGCTGGCGGGTGGCTTCGAGGACATCCTCGCCCCTGGGCTTCGGCTGGGGTACCTGGTGGGACCCCGGGGCCCGATCCAGAGCCTGTCACGGCTGGCCTCCCGGATGGACCTGCTGGGAGAGCCCCTGCTGGCGGCGGCCCTCGCCCAGCTCATGGCCGAGGGCACGCTCGCCTCCCTGCTTCGGCGGCTCCGGAAAACCTATCGTGAACGGGGCGAAGCCGCGGCCGAAGCTCTGCGCGCCGCACTGGGGCCCTCCTTCCCGGTGGAGCTTCCGGGCCTGGGGCTGGGGCTGTGGCTTCAACTGCCACCCAACGTGGAGGGTCGGAC
>CAYSXG010000593.1:0-2500 GCA_964434895.1 uncultured Solibacteraceae bacterium
CTGAAGTCCCTCAGCTTCGCCAGCGGGACCTACCCCTACGCCTGGGACAAGCTGCTTCCGGTGGGTCTCGACGTGGACGGCCTACGTGTCAATACCATCTTTTTCAACGAGAGGTCCCCCCGCAAGGGCCCGCTCAAGGGGACCACCTGGGGCCACCGGGCCCAGCTGGAGGTCACGAACACCTCCAAGGCCATCCGCACGCCGGGCTTCGCGGTGGCCGTGCTGGACGCCGAAGGGAACCTCCTCGGCGCCGCCAGCGGGGGGGTCAAGCTCGGCAGCGTCCCCCCGGGGGAAACCGAGACCTTCGATCTCAACTTCTACCAGGTGAAGCAGCGGCTCCCCAAAGGCGCGAAATTCGTTCTGAGCATCGAGCTGAGGGACTGAGGGACCCAGGCCCCTAGGTGGCTTCCTGGTCGTGGAAGTGCTCCAGAAGCTCCTGGGGGGAGACCGTGGCGGTCCCCACCTTGGCCACGACCACCCCGGCGGCGGCGTTGGCGAGCATGGCCGCCTCCTTCCAGTCCGCCCCGGCGGCCACGGCGGCGCTGAAGGCGGCGATGACCGTGTCCCCCGCGCCACTCACGTCGAAGACCTCCCGGGCCTCCGTGGGGATCATCCAGGGGGCCCGGTGGTCGGCGTCCGGCGCGAAGAGGGCCATCCCCTTCTCGCTGCGCGTCACCAGCAGGCCCTGAAGGCCCAAGGCCTCCAGCAACGCCCGCCCGGCCGCCGCGACCTCGGCGTCGGAACGGGAGGGCATCCCCACGAGCTCCGAGGTCTCCTTGGTGTTCGGCGTCATCAGCGTGGCCCCGCGGTAGAGGGCGCGATGGGCCGGCTTGGGGTCCACGATCCAGGGGATCCGCGTCCCGCAGGCCCGGCGCACCTCTTCCATCACCTCCAGGCCGATGACCCCCTTGGCATAGTCGGACACGATGAGGGCATCCATGCCCCCCGCCAGCCCTTCCAGGCGTTCGCAGAGGTCCGCCACCGCGGAGGCCCCGAGGGCCTCCTCCTCCTCCCGGTCGATGCGCAGCATCTGCTGCTGCTGGCCGATGACCCGGGTCTTGATGATCGTGGGGCGGGTGGGGTCCACCACGAGCCCGCCGGCCCCGAGGCCCCGGTCCGCCAGAAGCCCCATCAGGCGATCGCCGGCCGCGTCCTCCCTCAGGGTGCCGATGAGCACGGGCTCGACCCCGAGGGCCTTGAGGTTGGCGGCCACGTTGGCGGCCCCCCCCAGCACGGCCTTCTCGCGCTTCACCCGCACGATGGGCACCGGAGCTTCGGGGGAGATCCGGCTCACCTCGCCGAAGAGGTATTCGTCCAGCATGAGGTCCCCGAGCACCCCCACCCGGCGTCCTCGGATGCGCTGGAGCAGGCCCTCCGCGTGATCCTTGTCCAGGCGCATCAGCGTTCCCCCGAAGGCCGGCGCGGCTCCCCGGAAAGCCGCGCCGCCTCCGGGAGCATGACGGGAATGCCGTCCTCGATGGGATAGACGCGACCGCAGTTCAGGCAGTGGAGGCCGTCGGCCTCCTCCCGCAGCTCCCCGTGGCAGGGGGCCCCCTCATGATCCGAAGGGCAGCACAGGATTTCGAGAAGTCGAGGATCCAAGGCCACGGGGCCTCCTTTCCGGATGGGCGGTATCAGCCTTCTTGGTGGCCGGAGGCGAGTCCCGGATCCGAGGGGCGGGAGGACCCCGCCGGCGTCGCCAGCCAAACGGCCAGCAGGGAGGCGATGAGCAGCAGGCTGTACTCGACGCCATTCCGGCCTCCCCCCACCACGAACCAGCCCTCCCGGCCATGGACCAGCAGGATGCCGCCGAGCAGGATGCCCACGTGGGCCGGGACCACGAGCCGCACGAAGCGGCCCCAGGCCAAGCAGACCGAGCCGAACATCTCGAAGAGGGTGATGCCCCAGGCGAGGGGAAGTCCCAAGGGCAGACCCTCGGAGGTGAGGAAGGTCCCCAGGCCACCCACCTGCCCCTTGAGGAGGCGCGAGTACCCGTGGACGCCCAGCAGGACCGCGACGGCAAGGCGGAGCACGAGCAGCGCGCGGGACGCGAGCACCGGCGAGGGATCTGCGGGTTTCACGGGGTCGGCCTCCGAAGGGTCCCAGTGTACCTCGCCCGAAAGGACCGGACCCTCCGCTCAGGAATCGGTGAGAACCGAGGGCTGGGGCCGGGCGCCCACGATGAGCAGCCGCAGCATGAGCGCCGCCTTCCCGAAGGGGGCCGCCTCAATTCCCCAGACGCACTTCCCCGGCCCACACCTTCACGCTCAGGCGATGGGCTCCAGGGCCGCGGTGCTCGAAGGAGCGGAACACCCCTTCCATGGAGGCCCCGAAGGCCCGGGCGTAGATCTCCCCGGCCCAGACGGAGGCCGAAACCTGGCCGTAGTCGGCCGGGTCGGGAACCTCCACCCGCACTTCCCCGGACCGGTTGTGGATGTCCTTGTCGCCCACGACGGCGCCCACCCGCACCTCCCCGGCGCTCAGGCGGACCTGGAGGTCG
>CAYSXG010000594.1:0-2496 GCA_964434895.1 uncultured Solibacteraceae bacterium
GCTGGTGGCCACCTTCGCCCTCTGCGGCTTCGCCAACTTCTCCAGCATCGCCATCCAGGTGGGCGGCATCGGGGCGCTGGCCCCCGAGCGCCGGGGGGACCTGGCCCGTCTCGGCCTACGGGCCATGATCGCCGGCACCCTGGCCAATTTCCTCAGCGCCTGCATCGCGGGGGTGCTCGGGTAGGGATCGACCCCTAAGCCATTTCCCGAAGGGGCCGATAAGGGGCCCATTCGGAGCCTCCATGCGCCCCCTGAAAACCGCCGCGATCCTGCTCGCCCTGGCCGGTGGGGCCTGGGCCGGGGACTTCGACGCCCTGGTCAAGACCCTGCGCGCCTCCTGGCCGGAGCGGAACACGCTGGTGGTGGTGTGCGACAAGAACGCCAGCTCCATGACCCTGATGGACCTGGGGAGCGCCACGGAAAACACCATGAACCTCCTGGTGGTGCACTTGCAGGCGGGGGGGGACCTGGAGAAGACCCTGGGCCTGCTGCGGCGACGGAAGGAGGGCGAGCTGGTCCTCCTTCTGCTGCCCGACGATCCCGTGACGGGGGAAAAGGGACCCGCTACCAAGGCCCTGGTGGCCCGCATGGGGATGAGGAAGATCCCGTCGGTGGCCATTTCGGAGGGGGGCCTGAAACTGGGGGCCGTGCTGGCCCAGGGGGCGGGCACCGGGGACAAGGTTCGGGTGAACAAGGAGGCGGCCGCCAAGATCGGCGTGAGCCTGCCCCCGGCTGAATAGCTGGAAAAAATAGATCTAAAGTTTTTTTAAGAGTGCGCCGATGCATTCCTGGGGCGAAAGCATGCCCCCGGAGGGTTCCATGCGGAACGTTGCCCATCTGATGAAGATGGCCGCCCTGGTTTGGGTGGCGATGCCTGCGCTGGCTGGGGATTACGACCAGCTGATGTCGGCCGTGCGCAAGGGCTGGCCGGACAAGACGCAGATCGCCGTGGTGTGCGACGCGACCGCGAGCAAGCAGGCCATCAGCGCCCTGGCTTCGGCGGCGGGGGGCATGAAGATCTCCGTCATGGACGTGAAGGGGCCCCAGGACATCGGCAAGACCGTTACGGCCCTGGCGGGGCGGAAGCCCGACATGGTGGTCCTGGTGGCCGGCGACCGGGTGGCCGGGGACGGCCAGCCGGGAGCCACCTTCATCATCCAGCGGATGGTGAGCCTCAAGGTCCCCGTGGTGGCTACGACCGAGACCGGGGTCAAGCAGGGGGCGGTCCTGGGCGCCGGCCCGGGGACCGGGGGCAAGGCGCTGGTGAATCCCAAGTCCGCCACCCTGGCGGGGATCCCCGTGCCCGAAGGCACGCCGATCTCCTAAAAGCGTCCCTGCAGGCTGTGGGCGTAGCCGGTCTGTTCCAGATAGGCTGCGCCCACGGTTTTTCCGGATTCGTCGAGCACCTCGCAGGCTCCTTCCCAGTAGGTGATCCGGGTGGAGCGGGGCGTTTGGAGCTCCTGGTCCCGGACGAGGGGGCGCAGGGACCATCGGCGTCCCCAGGCCTCCAGGAGGGCGGGTTGGGGATAGACGGCCCTGGAGCGGGGGCTGGTCCAGGTTCCGGTTCCGGTGAAGCGGAAGTCCCGGGTGCTGCGCAGGATCCTGCCGGCGGCATCCACTTGGGTGAGGGAGGAGCAGGGCTCCTGGCTTCCGTCGGCCCGGCGCAGGCGGTAGGCCATGAGATGGGTGCCGTCCTCGAACTGCAGGGCGGCCCAGTCCCACCCCACCAGGGTCGAGCCCAGGGGGTGGGAGGCGAATTCGTGGTCCAGCCAACCGAGGCCCTCCACGGGCAGGGCCGGCGATCCGGGGAAGCTGAGGGTCCCCCGGGCCTCCAGGCGCGGGAGGGTCACGTAGTGGCTGGCGGCTCCGGGCTCCGGGCCCTTCCGGCTCACCCCATCCTCCCCGAAGATCACCGGGGCCGTCCGAGCCTCCAGGCTCAAGGTCAGCCGGGCCCCCTTCACGCCCATGCTCAGGTGGAGGGTGCCTCGGGCATCGGCTTCCAGCCGCCAGCCGTCGTTGAAGAGGGCGAGCCGGCCCGGAGCCGCGCCGGCCGCGAGGCCCTCGCGGTTCAGGCGCTCCTCCATGCGGAAGGCCCCGGCCCCAACGTCCGTGATTGCGGCGTGGGCGAGGTGGAGTTGGCCGGTCCCCCAGGCCGGGCTCCCCTTCCACGGGGAGGGGGGGAGGGCCTGACGGAAGAAGGTGAGCTGGTAGCCGAAGCGGCGGCGGGTGCGGGGCTCCCAGAGATGGCCCGTAAGGTACCACCATTCGGTGCGGAAGCCCGGGTGGGCGCCGTGATCCCGGGGGAATTCGAAGCGGTAGCCCGGGCGGGCCACTTCGAAGTCCGACGGGGGGGCGGAAGCGGAAAGAAGCAAGGGAAGGATCAGAAACCCTAGGTTCATCCGGTGCCCTCCTCCCGGGCGCGGTCGGCGCGCAGGGCCGCCCCCCACCGGGCCACGGGAAGCAGGGCCAGGGCGGCCGCCCCCAGGGACAGGAGCA
>CAYSXG010000595.1:0-2491 GCA_964434895.1 uncultured Solibacteraceae bacterium
GGGCTCCGGACGGAAAAATCGTACTCTTTCGATTTTCTGACCGGTTTCAGGTGTAGTCTTTCGAATCTTATTCGAATTTGACCCATGAAAAACGCCCTCGACCGAATCGATCGCCAGATCCTGGCCCTCCTCCAGAAGGATGCTCGGCTGTCCAACAAGGAACTGGCGGCCCGCGTGGATCTGGCGCCCTCCTCCTGCCTGGCCCGGAGGCAGCGGCTGAAGGAATCCGGCGTGCTCCGCGGCTTCCACGCCTTCGTGGACCCCCAGGCCCTGGGCGTGGGCGTCCAGGCGCTCATCGCCGTGCGGCTCAAGCAGCACTCCCGGGAGAAGGTCCGGGCCTTCAGCCGCCACATCCTGGGGCTCAAGGAGGTCGTCGCCCTCTACCACGTCACCGGCGACATGGACTTCCAGGTGCACGTGGCCGTGAAGAACCCAGACCATCTGCGGGACCTGGCCCTGGACGCCTTCACCACCCGCCCCGAGGTGGAGAGCATCCACACCGCCCTGCTCTTCGATACGCGGTGGAAGGATGTGTGGCCGGATTACGGGGACTGAGGCCTGATCCAGGAACTGGAACAGGAATCGCTCTTTCCCTGGACTCCCGGGAGGCTGGGGCGTAGAGTCGGGCCCGTATCTCCATTCTCCGGGGTGGGCCCCATGGCCATCCGGCAGTACAACGTGCTCTTCCTGTGCGTCGGGAATTCCGCGTGGAGCCCCATGGCCGAGGCCATCATGAACCGCATGGGAAGGGACGCCTTCCGAGCATACAGCGCGGGCCTCAGGCCGGCCGGGGGCTTGGACCCCTTCGCACTGCACCAGCTACAGGCCGTGCGCTTCCCGGTCGAGGGACTCCGCGCCAAGAGCTGGACCGAATTCACGGAACCCGGAGCGCCCAAGCTGGATTTCGTGTTTTCCGTCTGCGATCTGGAATCCGAGAGCATCCACCCGGTCTGGCTTGGCGACCCGCTGGTCGCGCACTGGGGGGTCCCCGATCCCTCAGGCTTCGAAGGCACTGAACAAGGCCGGCGGAATGCATTCCACCGCTGCTTCATCTCGCTGCAGAACCGCATCAACCTGCTTATGGCCCTGCCCTTGGAGAAGGTCGACCACATGAGCCCACTCCGACCGGACCTGGCGACGGCCCTTCCTCATGCCACTCCTTCAAGAGGCCCGGGACCTTGGAGGGGGCTCACCTAGGATTGATCAGGCCTTGATCCGCCGGAGCACCCTGGGCGGCATCATCCATTCCAGTTGGGCGCGGCCCGAAACGAGGATGCGGAGGCCGTAGCACCCTCCTTTCTTGAGCCCCATCTTTCCAGTGTCCAGGCCACACAGCTCCCCCAGGAGCTGGGTCAGTCCGGGTTCATGGCCCACGAAAAGGATGTGCCGTTCGGGCATGGCCTCCAGCGCCTCCAGGAAGGCCGTGGCGTCCTGGCCCGGCGCCAGCGCGTCGAGGCTCCGGACCTCGACCTTGCCACGGTAACCCTTCGCGAGATGAGCGCCTGTCTGGGCCGCGCGCACCAGCGGGCTCGCGCAGATCAGTTCTGCCTTGGGGAAGACCTGCGCCAGCCCGCGCGCGATCTCCTTCATCCGGGCGACCCCGATTTTCGTCAGCTTCCGCGTCTCATCGGGAACGCCTTCGGCACGCGCCTCCGCCACGCCATGGCGGACCAGGAGGATGAAACGGGAGGCCTCTTCCTTTTTCGCGGCGGCCGGCGAGGAAAGCTGCTCTTCGCCTCCCGAGATACCCTCCTGGCCGGATTGTTGCCCTGCGGATTGGCCTGTGTGGGTCATGGCGGCTCCTCTTGGGATGGGGCGGTCCCCGGACCGCCTGGACATCCGCCGAGGAAGTCTGGCCCCTGTGGCCGCAGGTGTCCACCTGCTTCGCGCGGATCCGGGGAGCCACACCCACGAAGGCGCGCCGCAGCGCCGGAGGCGGCGGATCCGCCGCCGGCACCGCGATGCGCTCGGCGGCCTCCATCAGCCTTCGCGCACCGTTCCCTTGGGGGCGGTCAGCAGTCCTCGCATTCCGTGGCGCTAATGCCGCCATCAGCGCGCGCGGTGGTGCGCCTCAGCAACGGCGCGCGATCAAAAAAGTCACGGGAGCTTCATGGGCGCGTGGCGGCGGTTCAGGGAAGGGATTCGTATCTTGAAACCGCTTCTGCCACACACACCCCATCCGTTCTCCACGACTCCATCGAAAGGAATCGCATGCCCCTCCGTTCTTCATCCTCCGCCGTGAGCAGGGCCCTGGCGGGCCTGGCCTTGGTGGCCGCCGCCCTTCCCTGCGCCGCCCAAGGCACGGGCACCATCGCCGACGTCCAGCATGTCGTCATCTTCATGCAGGAGAACCGCTCCTTCGACCACTACTTCGGAGCCATGAAGGGCACCCGCGGGTTCGGCGACCGCACCGCCCTTCGCTTCCAGAACGGCAAGAGCGACTTCTACCAACCCAGCGGCCGCAGCTACGGGCTGCCCTTCCACACCAGCG
>CAYSXG010000596.1:0-671 GCA_964434895.1 uncultured Solibacteraceae bacterium
CCCGGTAAGGAGCAGTTTCGGGAGGGGGATCTTGGAATTGGTGGGATCGAATTCCGCCTGATTGGCGCTCGCGGGCTTGCCCGTGCCGGCGGGGTCGTTGGAGGTGATCGGGGTCTCGTCGAACTTGAGGTTCGAACTGCAGCCGACCGCCAGCAGGATCGGCAGCCCGACGAGCAGGGAGCGGAACCGGTGGTTCATGGGTTCACCTCGGTAAGTGCGTATTGGAGTGGCTGAAACCATAGCCCCACGGCGCCGAAAACGCCAGGGGGGTCATTCGGATACGGCGAAGACGACCTTTTCGTTCCGGAAGCGGTCCTTGGCCAGGATCTTGATGGTGGCCGTGGACTTGTCCTCGCTGATGGTCAGCTTGTAGTGCTCGTCCTTGATGAGGGAGCCGGGGATCACGCTGACCTTGCCGATCTTCTTCACGCCCGCGTCCGCGGCGGCGATGGAGATCGTGTCGTTGGAGCGCAGGTCCAGGGACTTGTCGAAGACGTCGTCGCTCCACTTCTTGCCCGCGCGGTCCTTGGCGAAGACCGGCACCACGATGATCTCCTTCTTCTGCAGGTCCTTGCTTTCGCCGACCACGAAGTGGAGGGAGTTGAGCTTGGCCTTCTGCTTTTCGTTGGTGGCCGAAAGGGCGTTCATCTGTTCCAGGAGCTTGTCTTTTT
>CAYSXG010000596.1:681-2478 GCA_964434895.1 uncultured Solibacteraceae bacterium
GCCCGGATAGATCTCGACTCCGAGCGCCTCGGCCTTGCCGGCGAGCCAGCGGCACACGAGGCCGAGCGAGACGACGAAGTTGCCGTGATTGCTCATCAGCGGCGGCAGCATGATATTGGGGAGCCGCAGCGCGCCCGCCGGCCCCATCCAGTAGAACCGGTCGTCAGTGACCGGCGTCTTGATCGGGGTATCCTCCTCGTTGCGCTCCTTCTCCGTCACGGGATCGTTGCCTTCCTCCTGCAGCTTCTCCCCCTGGCGGATGGCCGTGTCCCGCTCGGTCTCCACCTTCTCCCGCTCGGCCTTCTGGAGTTCCTGGGGCGTGACCTTGGCCTTGCCCTGGGCCACCCAGGTGCCGTAGACGCCGTTGGCATAGAAGTGGTAGACCTCGAAGCCGGGGGCCAGCTTCTCCATGAGGTTCACCCGGGAGATCAGGACCTTGGCCTCGGGTTCCTGCACGCCCTTCTTTCGCAGGAAGCGCAGGGCCATGCCGTAGTGGCTATCGTTGGCCTTGGCCAGGTCCGGCTTGGGGAGGGCCGCCCGGAGTTTGGAGATCTTCTCGTTCAGGTCCTTGATCTCCTTGTCCTTGTCCAGGACCTCCTGGAGCAGGGACTGGTAGGAACTGTTCTTTTCCGCCTTGACGCGCTCCTCCAGGGCCTTTTTCTGGTCCTCGGTGAGCTGCATGGTCTCGGGATTGGGCTTGATGTCGGTCACCCCGGCCTGCTGGAGCTTCTGGGCCTGGGCCTGCCCCTGGGCGCCTGCCTGCTGGTTGAGGCGGTCCAGTTCCGCGGCCTTGGAGGCCAGGTCCTTGATCTCCTTTTCCTCGGGCTTGCTCTTCTTGCAGGCGGGGGCCACCAGGACGAGGGCCCCCACGGGGGCCGCCAGTGCCAATCGAGCCGAGCTGTTCAGCATGGGTACTCCTGATAAAAGGTTGGGACGGTCCAAAGGAAGGTGGCTTCCACCTTAGCCTTGGCCCCTAGGACTGGCAAGGGAAGTACCTGATATGCTGGAGGACTCTCCGGCCCTTTTCTGGGGCCGGCTTCTGGAGTTCGCGAATGGCCAAGCATGGCACCTACCTCTTCAGTTCCGAGAGCGTCACCGAAGGGCACCCGGATAAGATCGCCGATCAGATTTCGGACGCCGTCCTCGACGCGGCCCTCCGGGACGACCCGAAGAGCCGGGTGGCCTGCGAGACCCTCGTGACCACGGGGCTCGTGGTGGTGGCCGGCGAGATCACGACCAGCACCTACATCCCCATCCCCCAGCTGGTCCGGGAGGTGGTGAACGGCATCGGCTACGACGACGGCGCCAAGGGCTTCGACGGCCACACCTGCTCGGTGGTGGTGACCCTGGACCGCCAGAGCCCCGATATCGCCATGGGCGTGGACACCGGCGGGGCCGGGGACCAGGGCCTCATGTTCGGATACGCGGTCAAGGAGACCCCGGAGCTGATGCCGGCCCCCATCCTCTACGCCCACAAGCTCACCAAGAAGCTTTCGGAGGTCCGCAAGAACGGCCAGCTCCCCTGGCTGCGCCCGGATGGCAAATCCCAGGTGACCGTGCAGTACGACGGGGACAAGGTGGTCCGCATCGACACGGTGGTCATCTCCACCCAGCACGACGACAAGGTCACCAACGAGGAGATCCACGCCGCCGTCAAGGAGCTGGTGATCCACGCCTCCCTGCCGCCGGAGCTCCTGGACTCCGCCACCACGTACCACATCAACCCCACGGGCCGCTTCGTCATCGGCGGGCCCATGGGCGCCTGCGGCCTCACGGGCCGCAAGAACCACGTGGGCC
>CAYSXG010000597.1:0-2476 GCA_964434895.1 uncultured Solibacteraceae bacterium
GCACAACGCGTGGACGAGTGGGGGGCCGTACTCATCGGCCCCCACGGGGGCAAACGCCCCTCCGCGCAGCTCAAGCTCCTGGAGCGCCTCACGACGGCCCCCTCGAAGCCCCTGATCCTCCAGCCCAGCCCCGGCATGCCCCGCCTGGTGGACGGTCGCTGGATCTTCATGGCCAGCCCGGAATACCTCGGGGATTTCGCCCAGCGGGCCCTGGCGGCGGGGGCCCGGGCCGTGGGGGGCTGCGCCGGCACCACCCCCGCCCACATCCGCGCCATGCGCGGGGCCCTGCGCCAGGAACGGGCCTTCGTGCAGGCCAACGGCAGCTACGAGCTCAAGCCTTTCGAGACGCCCCAGGCGGAGGTGCCCGTGGCCCAGCGCAGCCGGTGGGCCGCCAAGGTGGAGCGGAGGGAATTCGTCACCACCATCGAGCTGGTCCCCCCCAAGGGCATGGAGGTCGGCAAGCTGCTGGAGAAGACCCGGGCCTGCAAGGCCCTGGGCGTGGACGCCATCAACGTGCCCGACGGCCCCCGGGCCATGGCCCGCATGAGCGCCCTGGCCACCGCCGTGCTCATCGAGCGGGAGCTGGGCATCGAAACGGTGCTGCACTACGCCTGCCGGGACCGGAACCTCCTGGGCATGCAGTCGGACCTCCTGGGGGCCGCGGCCCTGGGGCTGCGGAACATCCTGGCCGTCACCGGCGACCCCCCCAAGCTGGGCCCCTATCCCCAGGCCACCGCCGTCTTCGACGTGGACGCCATCGGCCTCGTGAACATCCTCAAGCGCCTGAACACGGGACTGGACATCGGAGGCTCCAGCATCGGCCAGCCCACCCCCTTCAGCATCGGCGTGGGCGCGAATCCGGTGGCCGTGGACCTGGAGCGGGAGAAGCGGCGCTACGCCTGGAAGGTGGAGGCGGGGGCCCAGTGGGCCATCACCCAGCCGGTCTTCGAACCCGACAGCCTCTTCCGGTTCCTGGACTTTGCCGAAGGCCTCGGCGACCTCCCCGTCATCGCGGGCATCTGGCCCCTCAAGAGCCTGAGGAACGCCGAGTTCATGGCCCACGAGGTGCCCGGCGTCTACGTGCCCGACCGGGTGCTGGCGCGCATGGGCCGCTGGTCCAGCTCCGAGGACCAGGTGAAGGAGGGCCGGGCCATCGCCCTCGAGATCATCGAGGCGATCCGCCCCCGCATCCATGGCCTCCAGCTCAGTGCGCCCTTCGGCCAGGTGGAGCTGGTGGCGCCCATCCTGCAGCAGGTAGCCCGATGAACCCCGTCCGCGTGCACTTCCTGCTGGAGGACATGGTGGCCCAGGCCCCGCCCGGGACGCCCCTGCAGGCCATCGCCGACGCCACCGGGGCGGACATCACTTTCGGCTGCCGCACGGGCTCCTGCGGCACCTGCCGGGTGCGCGTCCAGGGACCCTGCAGCGAAGCCACGGCGGAGGAACGGGACTTCCTGGCGGGCCTCGAGGCTCCCGCCGACCAGCGCCTGGCCTGCCAGGTGCGGGTGCTGGGGGACCTCCGGGTCGAGTACTTGGGGAGTTGAAGGCATGAAACCGCCGATTGCCTTCCAACGGACCCCGCAGGCCATCCGCGCGTCCCACTTGTTTTAGGCGTTCCCATGACCACCCTCACCTCCCTCCAACGCGACAAGGTCCTCCTCCTGGATGGAGGCATGGGCACGCAGATCTTCCTTCGCCGGCCCACGGTGGAGGACTACGGAGGGCCCGCCTTCGAAGGCTGCGTGGAGCTGCTCAACGAGCGGCGCCCGGAGTGGATCCAGGCCATCCATGCGGACTACTTCGGCGCCGGCGCCGACGCGGTGGAGACCAACACCTTCGGGTGCAATCCGCTGGTGCTCGGAGAATTCGGCCTGGCCCACCGCGCCTTCGACCTCAACCTCCAGGCGGCCCGCCTGGCGAAGGAGGTGGCCCGAGGCTACGACCGGCCGCGCTTCGTCATCGGCTCCGTGGGCCCCGGCACCAAGCTCATCACCCTCGGCCACGTGGACTACCCCACGCTCCTGGACTCCTACCGCGTGCAAATGGACGGGCTGCTGGAGGGGGGTGTGGACGCCATCCTCGTCGAGACCTGCCAGGACCTGGGCCAGATCAAGGTGGCCGTGCGAGCGGCGAAGGAGGCCATGGCCGCCCGGCGGCGCCGCGTCCCCCTCTGGGTGCAGGGAACGGTGGAGACCACCGGCACGCTGCTGGTGGGCTCGGACATCGCGTCCGTCCTCGCCTCCATCGAGCCCCTCGGGATCGACGTCCTCGGCATGAACTGCGCTACGGGCCCCGACGAGATGCACGCACATCTCCAGGTGCTGGCGGAGCAGAGCCCCTTCTCCATTAGCTGCCTGCCCAACGCGGGCCTGCCCCGCAACGAGGGGGGGCAGGTGGTCTACCCCTTGGGGCCCGAGGCCTTCGCGGAGAAGGTGCTGCACATCGCGCGGGAATTCGGGATCAACATCCTCGGCGG
>CAYSXG010000598.1:0-2473 GCA_964434895.1 uncultured Solibacteraceae bacterium
GTGGCCTTGGGGGGGCTCCGGGACCACGTCCCGGCCTGGGGTCTCGTCGTCCACGAGGAGGGGTCGTAGGGGGGTCATTCGGCCTCGTTGGGGATCGTGAGGGTCACGCGATGGATGCAATCCACGGTCTGGGCTTCGAAGCGGCGTGCGGGGCCGAAGCGGCCCCGGAGCTGCGCGAGCAGCTGGCCGAGGCCCAGGCCCAGCCCCTTGGGGGCCTCCGCCTCCGGGTCGCAGGGGTTCTCAACCTGGACGAGGGTCTCCTCCGGGCCATCGAAGGCGGAGATATGGAGGGTGCCCCCCTCGGGCAGGGCGGAGATGCCGGGCTTGATGGCGTTCTCCACCAGGGGCTGGAGAAGGAGGGGAGGGAGCTGGAGGGACTCCGCGGCCGGAGAGATGGACCATTCCACCTGGAGCCGCTCGCCGAAGCGCGTGGTCTCGATGGCGAGGTACGTGTGCAGCAGTTCCAACTCCTCCTTCAGGCTCACCGACTGCCGCTCCCCGAGGCCCAGACTCTTGCGGAGGAAGTCCGAAAGCAGGACGCACATCTCCCGGGCCCGGGCGGGGTCGATGGTGGTGAGGGCGCTGATGGAATTGAGGCTGTTGAAGAGGAAGTGGGGATTGATCTGGGCGCGGAGGGCCTTCAGCTCGGCATCCAGGGCCAGGCGGCGCAGCTCCGTCTGCTGGGCCTCGGCCTCCTGGGTCTGGCGCTGGGCCTGCACCAGGTAGTAGATCCCCAGGTGCCCGAGGAAGAGCAGGGTGCCGAAGCCCGCGAGCACCGGCAGGGCCAGCTGGACCCGGGAGGGCAGGGCCCCGAGGCCCGGCAGGGGGGCCAGCACCCGCCCCGCCAGCCAGGCAGAGCCGGACCAGAGGCCCCCCATGGCCGTGGAATCCACGCACCAGGTGGCCCACCGGGCGGCGGAATTCTCCTGGCGCAGGGGGAAGGCCATGGCCACGAAGCGGGCGGAGGCGAAGAGGGGGGCTCCCACGATGCAGAGCACCGCCGTGAGGGCGAGGGACTCGGCCCAGGTCCAGCCGTTCCCCCGGGCCACCACCGCCAGCATGACGCCGATGGGGCCCCACCCGAAGAGGAGGGGCCCGAAGCGGGCGCGCTGGGTTTGGAGGAAGGCCATCGGCGGGTCAGTTGTTGATTTCGACGCCGCCGAAGATGGCCAGGCCGGTGACGATGAGGCGGGGGCGGCCCTCCTGGGGGGTCTCACCGCTGGTCATGCTCTTGTCCTCGATGCCCCCGGCGATGGCCGTGGCGTGGACTTCCACCTGCCAGTCCTGGGGCACCTTGATCTCCCCTCCCCCGAAGAGGGCGAAGACGTCGATGGTGGCCCGCCCCTCCGCCAGGGCGGCCCGGCGCAGGTCCACCTGGAAGCCCCCGAAGATGGCCGTGAAGTCGCCGCCGCGCAGGCTCTGGTGCGTGATGCGGCGCTTGAATCCGCTCATGACGGCCATGCCGCTGATGTGGTCGTCGCTGGGGGCGGGGGCGGCTTCCGAGGGGAGCACCCCGTCCGGGGAGGGCTGGAAGGGCTCCGGGGAATTCGGCCGGCCCAGTTTCCCGCGCTGCTGGCGCAGGGCCCGCAGCACCAGCCACACGCCCAGGGCGAGCAGGGCCAGGGGGCCCACCAACTCCTCGAAGTGTCGGTGGCCGAAGAAGATCAGGAGCCCGAAGACGCCGGCGATGATGAGGCCGTAGCCGTGGGTCCCCCCCATGGCCCGCAGCTTGGCCAGCCCCATGAAGATCAGGATGGAGGGGGAGAGCTTGAGCACCACGTGCAGGTCCGCGATGCCCAGGTTGTCCAGGGCCGCGAAGATGCCGATGACGATCATCCCGACGCCCAGGATCAGCCAGGTGTTGAAGATGGGGGGGCGGGAGGAAGAGGAGCGTTCAGTCATGGGAGCCTCTGGATGCATCCTGGCACGCGGGGAGAGCGGGTTTCAGCAAGGAACGGAGGACGAGGACGAGGCCGCCCCACACCAGGCCTACGGGCCACCAGCGCTCCGGCACCCACTCGTAGCCCAGATTGTTCATCAGCATCACGACGCCGAAGAAGAGCATCACGTGGCCCCAGAAGTGGAGGGGCCCCCGGGCCACGAGGCCCATGAATCCGAAGAGCAGCAGGGCGCCGGGCCAGAAGAGGACCCAGATGTCCTGGTGCAGGAGGCCCAGGTTCTGGAGGACCATGGCCAGGCCCCCGAGGATCAGGAGGATCCCGAAGGCCAGCTTGGCCCCGGCGCGGCGGTGGGTGGGAGGGTAGGGGGTCAGGCGCGGCCTCGGGAGCGGAGCAGAAGGGCGGTGGCGGCGAGGAGGGAGAGGATCAGGACGAGGGCGAGTGTGAGGGGCCAGGACTCGGGTCCCGGGGGGTAGGCGGGGGCGGCCAGGAATGCCATGGGGTACCTCCGACTCTCAAACTACGGGACCCGGGGGTGCCGGCCTACGGCGAGTCGGCGAACGGCGGGACCGGGC
>CAYSXG010000599.1:0-2455 GCA_964434895.1 uncultured Solibacteraceae bacterium
CAATCCGCAGTTCCGGGTGACCATGAATCTGGGACGCCGCGAAGAAGGGCCGGACGAGCACCATTATCCCGGCGGCGGCCGCGGCGCCGCGCCTCCCGTGCACATCGACGGCTACTTTAACGGGCCGACCGACATCGCCTGGGACTCGAAGGACAACATGTATATCAGCGACGGTTATGTGAATTCGCGCGTGGCCAAGCTGGAAAAGCTCCAGAAAGAGGAGAACGACCGCAAGGCCTTCGAAGAAGCGAAGAACCTCGCGGGCGAGACCCAGAGCATCACCCGGCCCCTCTCCTACGCCAAGGTCTCCGAGGTGCGGCCCCTGCTGGAACGCATCCTCACCAAGCGCGGCAGCCTGATCCTGGACGACCGCACCAACACCCTCATCATCACCGACCTGCCCACCAACCTGCCCCTGGTGGAGGATCTCCTCGCCACGCTGGACGTCCAGATCCAGCAGGTGCAGATCGAGGCCCGGGTGGTGGAGGCCAGCGAAGGCTTCGACAAGGCCTTCGGCACCTCCTGGCCCATCCAGGGATCAGGCA
Source organism: uncultured Solibacteraceae bacterium (assembly GCA_964434895.1). Taxonomy (GTDB): domain Bacteria; phylum Acidobacteriota; class Holophagae; order Holophagales; family Holophagaceae; genus CAYSXG01. The sequence continues at coordinate 546 of CAYSXG010000599.1, forward strand.
CGGCCACCATCCCCACGAACCCCGCCTGGGGCAGCTACGGCAACGCCCCTTCCTGGAACAGCACCGGCAATTCCCCGAGCCCCGGCGGCAACGCCCTGGGGGTCAACTGGTCCCCGGGCATGACCGGCGTGACGGACATCGCCGGCGCCGCCGGGGAGGCCTGGATCTCCTTCCTGAGCAACCGCTTCAGCGTGAATTTCATCCTCCAGGCCCTCGAACGGCAGGGCAAGGTGAAGATCGTCAGCTCCCCCAAGCTCGTGACCCAGAACAACCGGAAGGCCAAGATCCTCTCCGGCGAGAAGATTCCCTATCCCTCCCAGCAGGGCGGCGCCGCCGGCGGCGCCATCACGGTGGCCTTCGCCAACGCGAACCTGGAACTGGACGTGACGCCCCAGATCACCAACGAGGGCACCATCATCATGGACATCCGCATCGAGAAGGCCGAGGCGGACTTCAGCCGTACGGTGCAGGGCAGCCCCACCATCCTCCAGCGGGCGGTGGAGACCCAGGTGCTCGTGCGGGACGGCGGTACGGCGGTGCTGGGCGGCGTCTACACCACCAACAAGTCCACCGGCTTCACCGGGGTGCCCTTCCTCAGCAAGCTGCCCATCATCGGCGGCCTCTTCCGCACCAAGAGCCAGAACGACAAGATGTCCGAGCTGCTCATCTTCATCACCCCCCGCGTGATCAAGAACTGAGGCTCTCCGCACCCATGGAAAAGGCCCCGATCGGGGCCTTTTTTATGTTCGCTTATCGGGGACCTCAGCGGCTGATGGGCAGGGTCCTCACGAGCCGCTTGCAGGTGTTGCACAGGATGGTGTAGGTGTCGGGGACCTCGAAGTGGTACTTGAAGCCGGGGCCCTCGAGGGGGTCCTGGTCGATCTTTTCGAGGCGCCCGAAGTGGTATTCGGCGATCCGGACGCTCTGGGGTTCATCGAGCTTGGCTCCGCAGTGGGAACAAGAAATGGCTGCCATGCTGGCTCCTGGTGGGATGGAAGGTGGAATGCTGGGAGCGGAGGAAGAAGTACCACGCCAGCGCCGCGATCAACGCGAGGAAGGCCAGTCCCGCCGCGATGCGCAGTACGACCTTACCGATTTTATATGCAAGCCACAGGACCACCACAAGGCCCACGGCCAGAAGTACGGTCTGTAAAGGGTTCATGCCGGCTCCTCCCGCGCGCTCCAGTCCAGGAAACCCCGCCCGGCCTTGCGGCCCGTGAAGCCCTGGGCCACCAGGGACCTCAGGATCTCCGGCGGGGCGAAGCGGGGATCGCCGGTCTCGCGGTGGAGGCCCTCGGCGATGCGCAGGCGCAGGTCCAGCCCGACGCGGTCCGAGAGTTCCAGGGGGCCGGCGGGGTGGCCGTAGCCCAGCACCATCAGGGCGTCCAGGTCCTCGGCGCTGGCGGCGCCGGATTCCAGCAGGCGCATGGCCTCCAGGCCCTGGGCCAGGGCCATGCGGGCGGCGGCGTAGCCCGCCTGGTCCCGCACCCGCAGGACCCGCTTCCGGAGGCGGCGGCCCAGGTCCTCCGCCCTCCGGGCCTCCGCCTCCGGGAACCCTTCGGGAAGCACCAGCTCCACCAGGGCCATGCGCGCCACGGGCAGGAAGAGGTGGAAGCCCGCGGGGCGGCCGGCGAGACCAGCCTCCGCGGCGATGCCCGCCACCCGCAGGGAGGAGCTGCCGGTGAGGAGCAGGGCCCCGGGCCCCGCCGAGGGCCCCAGACGGCCCCAGGCCTCGGCCTTGAGACGGGGATCCTCCGGCAGGGCCTCCAGCACCGCCTCCGCCCCTTCCAGGGCCTCCGCCCAGCTCCCGCAGGCGCCCAGGCGCCGCCGGGCCTCCCGCCGGGCTTCGGGGGAGATCCTCCCCTTGGCCTCCGCCGCGGCCCAGCGCCGCTCCACGGCGGCCACGCCCT
>CAYSXG010000600.1:0-2449 GCA_964434895.1 uncultured Solibacteraceae bacterium
TGCTGGCCGCTTCGAACCCGAGGCTGGCCTGAAGCTGGCCCCCACCCGGAGAACCCATGAAGAAGACCCTATGCATCCTCGCCTTGGTTTCCGCCCCTCTGGCCGCCCAGAGCTTCGAGGCCGGCGTCACCTACAACTGGAACCCCAGCCGGACCCAGAGCGTCGACATCGGCGGAAGCAGCTCAGATATCAAGGCCGATACCTGGAAAGCCGCCGGCCTCCGCTTCGGCTACAGCTTCATGAGCTTCGGCCCAGCGGAGCTGCAGGGCACCGCCGCCTACCAGTTCAAGAATGAACAGGACGTGCTGGTCAATGGCAGCAATAGCAGTACGGGTGCCAAGGAGGAGTACAGCTACTGGGCCCTCGGGGCCTCCGTGAACTGGAACTTCCTGGTCCGCCTGGGGGTTGGGTTGGAATACCGCTCCGAAAGGCTCCATTTCCACCAATCGGGTGGAGGCTTCGACTCGAGCACCACCTACGGCCGCCCCTGGCTCCGCGCCCATGCCGGCTACGTCTTCCCCATGCCGGTGGTGAAGCCCTTCATCGGACTCCAGATGGGTCTCCCGCTGACCTCCAACAGCTTCTCCGCGCAGGACTTGTCCAACGGAGACGTGGACAAGCTGAACAAGGGCATCGCCCCCAAGGCTGAGTACGGGGTCTACGCCGGCCTCCGCTTCTAAGCCCAGTCCGTGCCTGGCAAAGAGAGGGCGCCTCGGCGCTCTCTCTTTTTTTAAGGCGCATTATTTCAATATTTAAAAAATTATGTTTGCATCTGCAAAATGTGGGCACGGCCAGGGAAGTTCCCGAGTGCGCTTGACCGGACCTGGGGAGGGGGCGATAGTCAATTCATCGACCGGATTTTTGGAGGCCTTATGAAGAAGATGCTCGTAGCCCTAGCCTTGGTCGCCGCCCCCCTCGCCGCCCAGGACTTCGACGACGGCCTCCTGGTGGCGCAGAACACCTACAAGTCCCAGACGATCAGCGGTAACGAAATCAAGCCTGATAGCAAGACCGTGGTGGCAGGCCGCTTCGGTTACGCCATCGTGGATCTGGGCCCCGCCCTCTTCCAGCTCACGGCCGCCTATCAGCCCAAGGTCGACACCTCCGTCGAGATCAACGGGGCCGACATGGGCGACAAGTACGGCCACCAATATTGGTCCGTGGGCGCCATGTTCAACTTCAAGGCCTTCTTCGCCTTCGGCGCTGGCATCGAGTACAGGTCTGAGAAGCTCACAGCCAGCGGCCCCACCATCGGGTCGGAGGTCAGCACGACCTACGGTCGTCCCTGGGCGCGGGCCAACATCGGCCTTTCCTTCCCGACCCCCATCGTGAAGCCCTTCGTCGGCGTGGAAGTCGCCGCTCCGCTCACTAGCCAGAGCGTGTCCGACACTGAGTACCTGAACGACAGCTCCAAGGCCCTGAAGTCCCACGCCCCCAACTTCCAGGTGGGCATCTACGGCGGCATCCGCTTCTAGGCCGTAAACCTCCTCAATTGCGAAGGGGCGCCATCAGGCGCCCCTTTTTTCCATGCCATCGGCTATGATGGCAAAACCTTCTGAGGGCCCATGGAGTTACGCATTCTGGGATGTTCCGGCGGTGAAGCCGAAGGCGAGCGCCTGACCGGCCTGCTGGTGAACGGCGTCGTGGCCATCGATGCCGGCTCCCTCACGGGCGCGCTCACGGTGAAGGAGCAGATCCGCATCAAGCACGTCTTCATCAGCCACAGCCACCTGGACCACATCTGCACGCTGCCCTTCTTCACGAAGAACATCTTCGGCCACGTGACGGAGCCGGTGGTCATCCACGCCCTCCCCGAGACCCTGGACGTGCTGCGGCGGCACCTCTTCAACGATGAGCTGTGGCCCGACTTCAGCGTCATCCCCACCCCCGATAAGCCCACCATCCGCTACGTGGAGATCGAGCCGGAGAAGGCCTACGAGGTGGAGGGCCTCACCTTCACCCCCGTTCGGGTGAACCATCTGGTGCCCTGCGTGGGCTACCGCGTGGACGACGGGAAGAGCGCCTTCATCTTCACCAGCGACACCACGACCACCGAGCGGATCTGGGAAGTGGCCAACGCCACGCCCAACCTCCGCTACGTCATCACCGAGGCCAGCTTCCCCAACGACCAGAAGTGGCTGGCGGAGGCCAGCAAGCACCTCACGCCCGCCATGCTCGGCGAGGAGCTGAAGAAGCTGAAGAAGGACATTCCCGTGGGGATCTACCACCTGACGCCCGGCGACAAGGAGGAGATGCTCCCCGAGATCATGGCCATCGGCGACAAGCGCGTGAAGCTGCTGGAACAGAACGCAGTCTTCAAGTTCTAGCCCGACCGCCGCGACAAAGAAAAGCGGCCCCGAGGGGCCGCTTCGTCTTTTGGAAGCCGGCAGCCGGCCTAGAACCCGTGGCCGCCGGGGTGGCCCGCCGCCTGGATGCGGATGAGGCTGGC
>CAYSXG010000601.1:0-2426 GCA_964434895.1 uncultured Solibacteraceae bacterium
GGGGTTCCTTGGTTGGGTCCCCCCCCGCAGGGCGGTTGGCGGACCCCAGCGACATGTCGGCCGAAAGGTCGATGACGACGTCGCTTGCAGTCCTGGGGACGTCGTTCGTCGTGACGGCAGTGCTCATGGCGCGGTGCCGATACTCGATTCACCCAGGCGGCACAACAATCGGACGCCGCTGCGCCTCGCTGCCCGCCTCCCCGCTTCGATGCGGCCTACCTACAAAACCCCGAACCCGACTACCCGGCCCTCTCCCACCGCCTGGGGGAGGAGGGCCGGGTCCTTCTGCGGGTGCTGGTCAGCGCCGAGGGACGCGCGGAACAAATCGAAGTCAAACAGAGCAGCGCCTTCCCCCGCCTCGACCAGGCCGCCCTCGCGGCGGTGCGCCGGTGGCGTTTCCAGCCGGCCCGGAGCGGTTCGGAAGCCGTCGCCGCCTGGGTCCTCGTGCCCATCACCTTCCGTCTCGACGCCTGAAAGGAAACCCCATGACGATCCGCTCGATCCCCCTGGCCTTCGGCCTGCTCGCCCTGCCCCTGCTCGCCCAGGACACGCCCCTCCCCGAAGTGAAGGTGAAGAAGGCCCGGCACAAGGAGCGCGCGGACGGCCCCGTGAAGGGCTACCGGCCCACGCGGTCCGCCACGGCCACCAAGACCGACACGCCGCTCAAGGACGTGCCCCAGTCCGTGCAGGTGGTGCCCGAGAGCCTGGTGAAGGACCAGGGCATGAAGAGCATGGCCGAGGTCCTTCGCTACGTGCCGGGCACCACCATGAATCCCGGCGAGGGCGGGCGGGACCAGCCGGTGCTTCGGGGCATCAGCACCTCCTCCGACTTCTTCGTGGACGGCCTGCGGGACGACGCCCTCTACTTCCGCGATCCCTACAACGCCGAGCGCATCGAGGTGCTGAAGGGCCCCGGCGGCATGGCCTTCGGCCGTGGGGGCGCGGGGGGCGTGGTGAACCGGGTCACCAAGCGTCCCCTGGAGGCCTTCCAGGCCGCGGCGGAGCTGCGGGTCGGGAGCTGGGACGCCCGGCGGGCCACGGCGGACTTCGGCGACCGCGCCGCCTCGGGCTGGGGCTACCGCATCAATGCGGTGGGGGAGGATTCCAAAGGTTTCCGGGAGGGCTACGCCCTTCGCCGCGGCGGCATCAACCCCGTGGTGGACTTCGCTCCGGGTCGGGACACCTACGTGCTGCTCGGCTTCGAGCACTTCGAGGACCGGCGTACCGTGGACCGGGGCATCCCCGCCCTGAACGGCGCGCCCCTGGATGCGCCCCGGGAGCGCTTCTTCGGCAATCCGGACCAGAGCCCGGGCCGGGTCCAGGTGGACGCCTTCTGCGCTCGCATCGACCAGGGCCTCGGCGCGGGGATCACCCTGCGCAACACGCTCCGCGCCACCCGCTACGATACCTTCCGCCAGAACGTGCAGCCCGCGAGCGTCGTTAATCCGGCCACGGGCAGGCTCTCCCTCAGCGCCTACAACACCGCCAACCTGCGCGAAAACGTCTTCAACCAGACAGACCTCGAGGCCCACGGGGAGCTGGGCGGCCTGCAGCACGTCCTGCTCGCGGGAATGGAACTGGGCCACCAGAGGAGCGACAGCCTGCGCCAGACGGGCTATTTCGGGGCGGCGGAGACCCTCCAGGTGGACGCCACCCAGCCCCGGGCCGTCGTGACCCGGTGGGCGGCCAAGGCCACGGATACCAACAACCTGGTCACGGCCAACGTCTTCGCCCTCTATGTCCAGGACCAGGTGGCCCTCTCCTCCCGCTGGAAGGCGGTGGTGGGCCTGCGCCAGGACCGCTTTGCCGTATCCCTGGACGACCGCAACGCCGCCAACGTGGACCTGGCCCGCACGGACCGCGTCCTGTCGCCCCGGGCCGGCCTGATCTTCCAGCCCACCGAGCGGGCCTCCTACTACTTGAGCTACAGCTATTCCTTCCTGCCCAGCAGCGAGACGCTCTCCCTTTCCGCGGCCAATGCCGACCTCAAGCCGGAAAGGGCCATGAACTGGGAAGCGGGCGGCAAGTGGGACCTGGGTGCCGGATTCTCCTGCACGGCGGCGCTCTTCCGCCTGGACCGCGCCGACGTGAAGAGCAAGGATCCCAACGATCCCACCAAGCTCGTGCTTTCGGGCCTGCAGCGCACCGAGGGCCTGGAGCTCGGCCTCCAGGGCCAGGTCCTGCCCGGGTGGCAGGTCTACGCCGGCTACGCCAACCTCAACGGCCGCGTGGTGAAGGCCACGGGCGGCAGCGCCACCTCGGCGCCGGTGCCCGCGGGCACCCGGGTGCCCCTCGTGCCCCGGAATTCGGCCTCCTGGTGGAACAAGGTGGATCTCGCTCCGGCCTGGTCCCTGGGCCTGGGCCTGATCCATCAAGGCGCCAGCTACGCCAGCACCACCAACGCCGTGAAGCTGCCCGGCTTCACC
>CAYSXG010000602.1:0-2425 GCA_964434895.1 uncultured Solibacteraceae bacterium
TTTCACCACCCATGTTCTTTCGCGATACCGTGGTGAGGGGGGCCCCGATGACGTCGTACTGGTCCCCGAACACTCCCGCCCCCTTGCGCTCCAGCACGCCGATGACCTGGAAGGGGAGCTTGGCCACCCGGATGGTCTGCCCCACGGGGTCCTCCCCGTTGGGGAAGATGTTCTCCTGTACGGTCTTCCCGATGACGCAGACCTTGGTCTGCCCGCGCACCTCCGCCTCCGTGAAGAAGCGGCCCCGCTCCGTGTCCCAGCCCCGGATGGGCAGGAATTCCGGCCCCGTCCCCTGCACCTGCGTCACGTAGTTGTTGCCCTGGAAGATCACGGGCCTCGTGGTCTGGCACCGGCTAGGGCGGGGCGACAGGCGTGGTGCCACCAAGTTCCTTGGGGTGATGGGGGGGGCGCTTTGGAGCGGGTTGCCTGCGCTGGCCGTGGCCTGGGGCGCGAAGCGGTGGCCGCCGGAACCCGGGAAGATGGTCAGCATGTTGGAGCCCATGTTCTGGATCAGGGCGATGGAGGCCCGCTTGGAGCCTTCCCCGATGCCGATCATGGCGATGACAGCCCCCACGCCCACGATGATGCCGAGCATGGTGAGGAAGGCCCGCATCTTGTTGCGGGTGATGGCGAAGAGGGCCAGCTTCAGGAATTCCAGGACGCCCACGTCGGCCCCCGGCTCAGCGCCGCGCCCCGGGGCCGGCGGGGGAAGGGGGACCGGCGGCGGCCTTCTTGGCGGGGTCCTCGGCGCCCACGAGGATGGCCATCCCCTCCTGCAGCCCCTCGGCGACGACCTCCGTGAACTGCCCGTCGGAGATCCCCGCCTTCACCGGAATGGCCCTGGGCTTGCCGGCCTCCAGCACCCAGACGCGGTCCTCCCGCTTGGCGATCATCCCGCCGCGGTTCCCGCCCTGGCCCCCACCAGGCCGCGGGCCCATGCCCATTCCCATGCCCATCCCCATGCCGAGGCCGCCGGGCCGGGGCGAAGAGACCTCCTTCTTTTCGTCCTTCATGAAGTTCGAAGGGTTGAAGCGCAGGGCGGCGTTCGGCACCTTCAGGACGTCCGCCCGCTGCTGGGTGACGATGGTGACGTTGGCCGTCATCCCCGGCTTGAGGGCCACGTTGCCCTCGAAGCGGGGCCCGCCCAATAGGCTCGTCCCACCCGGCGTATGGGCCGCGGCCTCCCGCTCCGCGGGGCCCCGAGGAACCGGCTTGGGGGCGGGGCTCGAGGCCTGGGCCATGCGCTCCTTGAAGCGGCGCAGGAAGGCCTCCTTCGTCACCTCCGGAGGGAGCCGGTCCTTCATGCGTTCCCAGGCCTTCTCCGGATCCCGGGCGGGCTCCACCCCCGAAGCCTGGGCCCGGGGGCCGCCGGCCTCCGGGCCGGCCAGGGGCTCGTTGGGGACCTCGATGACCACCTTGTAGGTCACCACGTTGTTGTTGGTGAGGGGCTCCAGGCGGACCTCGTTCACCTTGCCTACGAACTGCTTATCCGGGAGGCTATCGATGGTGAAGAGGGCCCGCTGCCCCACCTGCACCGAATCGATGTCCGCCTCGTCGATCTGGGTCTCGACCTTCATCTTGGACAGGTCCTGGGCGATGTTGAAGAGGTTGGGCGTGCTGAAGCTGGCGGCCACGGTCTGTCCCACGTCCGCCAGGCGGGAGATCACCACCCCGTCCACCGGGGCCGTGATGTTGCAGTAACCCAGATTCGCCTGGGCCCGCTCCACCGCAGCCAGGGCGTTGTCGTTGCCTGCCTTCGCCGCCCGATAGGCGATCTCCAAGGCGTCCAGGTCCTGGTCCGACACGAGCTTCTGCTCGTGGAGCCGCCGGCCCCGGTCGTACTGGCGGAGGGCGTTATCCAGGGTGTCCTTGGAGCGCTGGGCGCTGGCCTGGGCGTCCTTGAGGTTGGTCTCGAGGATGGTCGGGTCGATCTGGGCGATGAGCTGCCCCTTGTGCACCACGCTGTTGTAGTCGGCGTAAAGGGCGGAGATGACCCCCGAGACCTGGGTCCCCACGGCCACCTGGACCAGGGGCGCCACCGAACCCGTGGCGCTGATCCGCTGCTGGAGCCCCCCCCGCTGCAGGGGCACCTGCCTCCACTTCAGCTCCTCCTTGTGGTTCCGGGCGAACCAGATCCCGCCGGCGACGACCGCCAGGCCCGCCCCCAAGAATCCAACGTATTTCAGACGCATCGCCACCTCGAACGTGTGAGCCCCCTCGTGGGACGGTTCCTTGCCGTAAACGTAGCACCCCGTGATCTGGAGCTCGCGCGCCCAGACGAAACTGAGGTCGAGATGCCGCAACTCCCCCGCGCACCCGACGAGGACGACCCGCCCGTGCGGTCCGGCGACGCCCAGACTCTCCTCCACCATCCGCGCACACCCGCCACCCCCGCACCCCAAACCCACACCGCCCCCATCCCCGA
>CAYSXG010000603.1:0-2424 GCA_964434895.1 uncultured Solibacteraceae bacterium
TGCGGTTGATCTCGAAGACCTTCTCGAAGCCGCCCACGATGAGGCGCTTGAGGTACAGCTCCGGGGCGACCCGCAGGTAGAGCGGCATGTCGAGGGCGTTGTGATGGGTCACGAAGGGCCTCGCCGTGGCCCCGCCGGGGATGGGCTGCATCATGGGCGTTTCCACCTCCAGGAAGCCCCGGCCGTTCATGAACGCGCGCACCCCCGCCAGGATCCGCGAACGCAGCTGCATCGTCTCCAGCACCTCGGGATTGGACACGAGGTCCAGGTAGCGCTGGCGGTAGCGGAGCTCCTTGTCCTGGAGCCCGTGCCACTTCTCGGGCAAGGGAAGGAGGGCTTTGGTCAGGAACTGGATCCGCGCGGCCTTCAGCGTCAGTTCCCCCGTTCGGGTCCTCATCATGGTCCCGGCGACCGCAATGAAGTCCCCCAGGTCCAACAGTTTCACGATCTCCCATTCCAATTCGGAGAGGGCGTCCTTGCGGGTGTAGACCTGGATCTTGGCCCCGCCTTCCATGAGGTTGAGGAAGGCGGTCTTGCCGCTGTCCCGGTAGGCCACCACCCTCCCCATCACGGAGACGGGGCTGGGCTGGGCTTCCAGGGACTCCGCGTCGCGCTCCGCGAAACGCGCCGCCACGTCCCGGATGCGGTCCTCGTGGTCGGCCTTTCGGGGCCACGCGTCCAGGCCCAAGGCCTTGAGCTTTTCCAGCTTCTCGAGACGGACCTGCCGATACTGGTTGCCTTCCATGGGGACTCCGCGGCCTAGCCCGCCAGTCTACCGGGGGACCCTCCCTTCTTGCGAACCCGGAGACGCCGCGCTCCGCGACCCGCATGGTCCTTATTTGACTCCCTGCGGGGGCCCCGCTGCGCCGCGCTGCGCGCGCTCCGCGACCCGCATGGTCCTTATTTGACTCCCTGCGGGGGCCCCGCTGCGCCGCGCTACGCGCGCTCCGCGACCCGCATGGTCGTCAACCCCTGGCGTAGCGGGCTAGCTTGGCGCTGTCCTCCACCCGCACCACGGGGAAGGTGCTCTGGATGAGGCCGAGGTCCGAAAGAAGGCGAAGGGCCCGGCTGAAGGCCTCGCGGCTCGCCCCCACGCACTGGGCCAGGTCCTCCTGGGTCTCCTCGAACTCCACCAGGTGGCGGCCCGGCGTCTTTTCCAGGCGCTCCAACAGCAGCTGGGCCACCCGCTCGGGAACGCTGTGAAGGCTGAGCTGGTCCACCAGGGCCACCAGGTGGCGCACCTTGGCGGCGAAGTGCTGGATCATCGCCTCGGCGACGACGGGGTCCCGATGGGCCACCTGGCGAAGTTGCGCCGCGGGGATCAGCCAACACTGGGTCTCCCCGTGGGCCTCGGCGCTGGAGACGATGGGTTGGCCGTCGAAGACCGGGACCTCCCCCACGCACTGGCCGGGGTGGAGGAACTCGAGCACCTGCAGCTTCCCCCGGCCGTCCGTGCGGAAGACCTTGAGGGAACCGCTCACGACGGCGAAGACGCCCGGGATCCGGTCTCCCTGGCTGTAGACCCGCTCGCCGTCCCGGTAGGTGCGGAGCTCGCTGATGCGGGCCAACTCGTCGGCCTGGGCCGGCGGAAATCCCGAAAGGAACTCGAGGTGATGCAGGTTCAGGACAGGCTGGGCCATGGTCTCCCCCTGCCCCATAGATACCATGACCGGCCTTGATTTTCCTGGCCTTCGCCGGGCAGGGGCCGGCCTTCGCGCCCCGAACTACAGCACGCGCTCGAGGTAGGGGCGGTCCTCGGTCTTCACCCGGATCGTTTCCCCCGTCTCCATGTAGGGGGGTACGCCCACGATGACGCCGTTCTCCAGCTTCGCGGGCTTGTAGGAGCCCGTGGCGTTGGCGTTCTTCATGACGGGATCGGTCTCGACGATCGCCAGCACCACGCTCTCGGGCAGGGCGGCCGAAAGGGGCTGGTCCCCGTAGAACTCCAGCTCCACTTCCATGTTGGGGGTCAGGAAGACCAGGTCGTCGCCCAGGACCTCCTTGGAGACCTCGAGCTGCTCGTAGGTCTCGTTGTTCATGAAGACCAGCTTGTCGCCGTCCTCGTAGAGGTATTCCATCTTGTGCTGCTCGAGGGAGGCCTTGTCCACCTTGTCCGCGGAGCCGAAGCGGTTCTCGCGGTTGATGCCGTCCTTGAGGCGCTTCATCTTGACCACGACGCGGGCCGGCAGGTTGCCGGGCGTCTGGTGCTCCACGCTGATCACGCGGCAGAGCTCATTCTCGAAATTGACGATCATCCCGGCGCGGACCTGGGTGGCGTTGATGAAGGGCATGGGGGTCTCCGGAAGGAACTGGCGAAAACCCCCTCGACGGGGCCTCTGCGGAGAGGGGGCGAGGGGGTTTGGTGGGCATACCAGGATTCGAACCTGGGACTTCTACCGTGTGAAGGTAGCACTCTACCGCTGA
>CAYSXG010000604.1:0-2418 GCA_964434895.1 uncultured Solibacteraceae bacterium
GGCCGCTGGGGATGTAGATCTCCAGCTCCTGCTCCTTCTGGCGGCCCTCCTCGCCCGCCAGCTTCTCGTAGTCGGCGATGCGGGCCTTGCTCTTGGCGTGCTGGCCTTTGGGCGACATGCGGATCCACTCCAGCTCCCGTTCCAGGGTCTTCTGCCGCCGCTTGTCGGACTTCTCCTCCTGGTCCAGGCGGTTCTTCTTCTGCTCCAGCCAGGAGGAGTAGTTGCCCTTCCACGGGATGCCTTCGCCGCGGTCCAGCTCCAGGATCCACTCGGCCACGTTGTCCAGGAAGAAGCGGTCGTGGGTGATGGCGATGACCGTGCCCGCGTAGTCCTTGAGGTGATGCTCCAGCCAGGCCACCGACTCCGCGTCCAGGTGGTTGGTGGGCTCGTCCAGGAGCAGGATGTCAGGCTTCTGCAGCAGCAGGCGGCACAGGGCCACGCGCCGCCGTTCGCCGCCGGAGAGCAGGCCGATCTTCGCGTCGGGGTCGGGGCAGCGCAGGGCGTCCATGGCCTGCTCCAGCTGGGCATCCAGGTCCCAGCAGTCCGCGGCGTCGATCTTCTCCTGCAGCTCGCCCTGCCGCGCCAGCAGCGCGTCCATATCGGCGTCGGGATCCGCGAAGGCCTCGCCGATCTCGTTGAACTCCTTCAGCCAGGCCACCTTCTCGGCGGCGGCCTCCTCCACCACCTCGCGGACGGTCTTGGCCTCGTCCAGCTTGGGCTCCTGCTCCAGAAGGCCCGTGGTGAAGCCCTTGGAGAGGGTGGCCTCGCCGTTGAAGTCGTGGTCCACGCCCGCCATGATGCGCAGCAGCGTGGACTTGCCGGACCCGTTGAGGCCCAGCACGCCGATCTTGGCGCCGTAGAAGTAGGAGAGGCTGATGTCCTTGATGACCTGCTTGTTGTTGTAGATCTTGGACACCCGCCGCATCGAGTAGATGATTTCGGGCGCTTCGGAAACGGTCTTGGCCATGGCTCGCTCGATAAAAAGGCCGCGCGAGGCGCGGCGATTCTAAAGTTTAAACCGCAGATTGCGCGGATGGCGCGGATTACTGGTCCGGGGTGGGCCCCATCGGCGCCATCTGCGGAACCTGCGGCTCACCCACGCTGTTCAAGGGCCGCCTGGGCCGCGGCGAGGATGGCGATGGGGATCCGGAAGGGGCTGCAGCTGACGTAGTCCAGGCCCGCGCGGTGGAAGAACTTCACGCTGCGGGCGTCCCCCCCGTGCTCGCCGCAGACGCCGCACTTGAGGCCCGGGCGGGCGGCGCGGCCCTTGTCCACGGCCAGGCGCACCAGCTCGCCGATGCCCTCCTGGTCCAGGCTTTGGAAGGGGTCCGCCTCCAATATCTTCTTCGCCACGTACTCGGGCAGGAAGGACCCGGCGTCGTCCCGGGAGAAGCCGAAACCCATCTGCGTGAGGTCGTTGGTCCCGAAGGAGAAGAATTCCGCTTCGGAGGCGATGCGGTCGGCGGTGACGGCGGCCCGAGGGACTTCGATCATAGTCCCCATGGGGGCCTCGAAGGCCGCGCCCCGCTCGGCGTTCACCCGCCGGATCTCGTCCAGGAGCTCCCCCTTGAGGTAGGCCAGCTCCTTCACGGTGCCCACCAGGGGGATCATGATCTCCGGCACCGCCCTCAGGCCGCGGGCCTCCGCGTCCAGGGCCGCCTCCACGATGGCGCGCACCTGCATCCGGTAGATCTCGGGAAAGGTGATGCCCAGACGGCAGCCCCGGTGGCCGAGCATGGGATTGAACTCGTGCAGCTGCTCCACGCGGCGATGGACGGCTTCGGGGCTCAGGCCCAGCACCCGGGCCATCTCCTGCTGCCCCTCGGCCTCCTGGGGAAGGAATTCGTGGAGGGGCGGGTCCAGCAGTCGGATGTTCACCGGGAGGCCGTCCATGGCCTCGAAGAGGCCCTCGAAATCGGCCCGCTGCATGGGCAGGAGCTTCGCCAGGGCGGCCCTTCGCCCCTCGACGTCCGAGGCCAGAATCATCTCCCGGACGGCGAGGATGCGGTCCCCCTCGAAGAACATGTGCTCCGTCCGGCACAACCCGATACCTTCGGCCCCGAAGGCCCGCGCCACGGCGGCGTCGTGGGGGGTGTCGGCATTGGCGCGGACCTTCATGCGCTTGCGCTCCTGGCTCCAGGCCATGAGGCGGGCGAAGCGGCGGTAGAGCTCGCTCTCCTCTGGCCCCATCCGCCGATCCACCAGCACCTGGTTGACCTCGCTGGGGTGGGCGCTGAGCCGCCCCGCGAAGACCTCGCCGGTGCTGCCGTCGATGGAGATCCAGTCCTCGCCGGCCCTCAGCAACGTCCCGTTGACGACGACCGTGCGGGCCTCCCCGTCGATCTGCAGGGCCGATGCGCCGCACACGCTGGGCTTGCCCATGCCCCGGGCCACCACGGCAGCGTGGGAGGTCATGCC
>CAYSXG010000605.1:0-2393 GCA_964434895.1 uncultured Solibacteraceae bacterium
TGGGGGCCGGTCGCTGGGAGCTGGTGAAGATGGCACTGCTGGATGGCGACACGGCCTGGGCCGAAGCCCTGCTGGCCTCCCCCCTCCCGGGGGCCGCGGCCCTGGAACGGGCCCTGCGAATGAAGGCGGAGATCGTCCACGGCCATCCCACCGAGCAGGGGGAGCGCCGTCTCCTCAACCTGGGCCACACCCTGGGCCATGCCCTGGAGAGCGCCAGCGGCTACGGCCTCCTCCACGGAGAGGCCGTGGGCCTGGGCCTTCTGGCCGCCTGCCACCTGGCCCAGTCCCAGGGGGAACCCTCCTTCCCGCCGGATCTCCTGGCCCGCCTGGCGGAGCATCTAAGGCCCCTGGCCCCCCTCGTCGCCCCCTGGGAGCGTTGCCTTCCCTGGCTGCTGCGGGACAAGAAGGCCTCCCACGAGGAAGGGGCGATACACTGCATCCTGCCCCGTCCCGGGGCCCGGGCCTCCCAGGTCCGGCTGCCCGCCGCCGTCTGGGCGGGCGCCCACGCCCGCCTCCTCGACACCCTCCGCTGAGCCCCCCGTGCCTCCCTCCTACCGCCTCCCCCTCGTCACGCTGATCCTTTGCGGCGTCCTGGGAGCGCCTTCGGTGGCCCGGGCGCCCCAGGAGGCCGGCCTGCAGGTCCCGGAGTCGGCCCCGTCCAAAGCGGCTCCTGCGGCCCCGGATGACCCCCGGGCCCTGCTGCTCCAAGGCCGCGCCCTCCAGCCCCGCTGCGGAGGCGACGATCCCGCGGGAGCCGTGGCCCTCCTGCGGAAGGTGGCCCAGCTCCTGCCCCAGAGCGCCGAAGCCCAGCTCCGCCTTTCCGAGGCCCTGGTGGACAACGGGGACGGGGACGGGGCTCTGGACGCGGCCCGCAAGGCCGTGGAGCTGGACCCCCAAGGAAGCGAAGGGTGGGCCCACCTGGGCCTCCTGCTCTGGAAGCGCTCCACCACCACCTCCTCGGCCATCCCCGAAGCCCGGACGGCCCTCCAGAAGGCCACGCGGCTGCTCCCGGGGGACGCCGAGCTCTGGTTCCGGCTGGCGGAAGTGGGCGAATTCCAAAAGGACTCGGACCTGGCCCTCGCGGGCTGGCTCCGCTTCGCCCGCCTCCGACCCCAGTTCCCCACCCTCAACCAGATCTGGGAACGCGTCATCCTGCACGCCAAGAACGTGAACCGCTACGAAGCGCGGCGGGAGGCGGTGCTGGCCCTGGCGCAGCTCCGCTCCCCGGCCGGGGGACCGGACCCCAAGTACCTGCGGGGCCTGGAGGAGCTGGCCAAGGAGCAGGTGCAGTCGGGCTACCTGGCCCACGCGGAGGAGAGCTTCCGCCTCCTGGGACGCCTCCTCCCGGAGCACATGGCCACGGTGCTGGAGAACATCTCGCACATCCAGGTCCAGGCGGGCCGCTTCGAGGAGGCCCTCGGCAGCCTGGAGAAGGCCATCGCCCTCGACGCCACGCCCCGCAACCGCTTCAACCTGGCCGTCTGCCACATGTACCTGGGCCACTTCGCCGAGGCGGAGCCCATCCTGAGGTCCCTGCTGCCGGAGCTGAAGGATGGCCCCGACGTCCAGCCCAGCGCCAGCGGGGGCCGCACCCTCCTGGCCACCGCCATGGCCCTGCAGCGCAAGCCCCAGGCCATGCTCCAGGTGGTGCAGGGCTGGCCCGAGGCGGCCGAGCAGGCGGAGATCTCGGCCCTCAAGTTCCAGGCCCTGGTGGACCTGGAGAACTGGAAGGGGGCGCGCCGGGAGCTGCGGGACGGGATCGTCCACTTCCCCAAGCACCCCCTCTTCGCTGCCGCGAAGGAGGTCCCCCCCAAGGAGCTGGACGAGCGCCTCTTCAACCGCAAGGAGGCCCGCGGGCTTCTGCGCCAGCTGGCCCTGGAGCACCGTTCCGCGGTGCTGGCGGAGTTCCGCCGATGGGAGGCCAGCCTGGA
Source organism: uncultured Solibacteraceae bacterium (assembly GCA_964434895.1). Lineage (GTDB taxonomy): Bacteria > Acidobacteriota > Holophagae > Holophagales > Holophagaceae > CAYSXG01. The sequence continues at coordinate 1,932 of CAYSXG010000605.1, forward strand.
CGCCTGCCACGAGGGGCGCCGGGCCCACGCGGATCGGGCGGCCAACCTCCTGCTCCTGGAGTCCAACGCCCTCGACCAGCTCGGGCGGTTCCAGGAGGCCATCCAGGCCCTCCGGGAGGCGCAGAAATTGGACCCCGACAATCCTGGCCTCCAGAACAACCTGGGCTACCTGCTGCTGGAGCGCGGCGGCAGCCTGGAGGAAGCGGCCCGACTCATCGAGGCGGCGGTCAGGCAGGAGCCCCAAAGCAGTTCCGTCCAGGACAGCTGGGGCTGGGTGCTCTTTCGCCAGGGGAAATTCGAGGAGGCCGAAAAGGCCCTGCGCAGGGCCGCGGAGCTGGATCCCTTCAGCCACGAGATCCGCCGTCACCTGGGGGAGGTGCTGCTGAAACTGGGCCGCGAGGATGAGGCCCTGGAACAGTGGGAGCGGGCCCTGGCCTTCGACTTCCCGGATCGGAAGGTCCT
>CAYSXG010000606.1:0-2380 GCA_964434895.1 uncultured Solibacteraceae bacterium
GGCGATGATCTCGTTGGTGTTCTGCATGAGCTCCCCGCTGTCGAAGCGCATGCCGAGCACGGCGTTGGCGCCCATGGCCCGGGCGTGGGTCTCCAGGCGGTCCATGGCCTCGTTGCGGCTGTCCGAGGCCAGCTCCGTCAGCATGGTGATCTCGCCGCCGAAGATCTGCTGGCAGCCCGCGCAGGTGGTGCCCACGACGCTGCGGCTGCGCACCGTGATGCCCCAGCAGGGTCCGATGATCTCGGCCACTTCGGCTCCCGGCGGCGGATCGAAGGTGGTGAGGATGGGGATCTGGTGGCGGTGGGCGGTGGTGGACATGGGGCCATCATAATTCAGTGCTTGAGCACGCCCAACAAATTGCTGTAGTCATCGGTCCAGGGGCGCAGGCCGGGCTCCGGCACCAGGTAGCGACCCAAGTTTTGGCCCTTCCAGAGCTGGACGGTTTCGGGCCCCTCGCTCAGCAGCACCCAGGTGGAGCCGCGCCAGAGGTGGATCCCGTCCGGGCGGGCCTGTACCTCAAGGGCCCTGAAGTCCAGGCCGGTGGCCCCCTGGGCAACCACCGGGGCCAGGTCCAGGTAGCCGTTGGTGATGTGGATGGCCATCATGCCGCCGGGTTTCAGGTGCCGGCGGTAAAGGGCGAAGGCCTCCCGGGTTAGGAGGTGGGTCGGGATGGCGTCGCCGGAAAAGGCGTCCACCACCAGCACGTCGAAATTCTGGTCGGGCTCCCGTTCCAGGGCCAGGCGCCCGTCGCCCAGGACTACCTTGATGGACGCCCGGGAATCGGCGAGGTAGACGAACTGGGTTCGGGCCAGGTCCACCATGAGCGGGTCGATCTCGTAGAAGCGGTACTCGTCTCCGGGCCGGCCATAGGCCGCGAGGGTGCCCGCCCCGAGGCCCACGATGCCCACTTTCTGGTGTTCAGGGCGGGGGTCGCGGGTGAGGGCCAGGGCCGCTCCGGAAAAGGGCGAGTAGTAGGCGGTGGGCTGGCGGCGGCGCACCGAGTCCAGGAACTGCTCGCCGTGGGTGACGATGCCGTGGCGCAGCATGCGGATCCGGTCTTCGCCGCTCCGGCTGCTCCAGTCACTCACCCGCAGGCCTCCGTAGAAGTCCCGCACCATCAGCCTCTGGCCCGACTGGATGCGGCGGGTCTGCCACCCCAGTCCTGCGGTGATGGCCAGGCTCGCCAGGGCCACCACCGCCCGGGCGGGCCGGAACAGGGGATGGGCTTCGTGCACACGCGGGCTGCGCCACAGGGTGGCCAGGGCCAGGAAGGCGCAGGCCGCGAGGCCCAGGGGCAGCTCCCAGTAGCCCCGGAAGATACGGGGGGCCAGCAGTCCCACGAAGAGGCCCCCCAGGGCCCCGCCGGTGGCGATGTGGAGGTAGAAGGCGGTGAGGTGGGCGGGGTGGGGGCGCAGGCGGGCGAGTTCCCCGTGGCAGACCATGCAGCACGCCACCAGCCCGAGCCCGAAGACCGGGAGCAGGAGCCAAAGGTTGGTGCTTTCGCTGGCGGGGGAGAGGAACAGGGTCATGGCCCCCAGGAACAGCAGGAGCAGGGGCATGAAGACGATGCGGCGGTACCAGCCCCGTCCCTCGAAGCAAAAAATGAAGGTGAGCAGGTAGAGGCTGAGGGGCAGCACCCACAGGAAGGGGACGGCCGCCACGTTCTGCGTGAGATGGCTGCTCACGGCTAGGAGCAGCACCGAGGCGCAGGCGGGAAGGGCGATCCAAAGAGCCCGGTCGAAGGCCGGGGAAGGGGGCACCTTGGGCGCGCCCTGGGGCCCCGGGTTCCGGGGTGCTGTCCGCGCCGTCCTCCAGGCCACGGCGCCGCACAGGAGCACGAAGGCGCCGAAGGCCGCCGACCACAAGTGCATCTGCTGGGCGACGCCCAGGTAGGGCTCCACGAACACCGGATAGCTGAGGAGGGCGACGAGGGAGCCGGCGTTGGAAAGGGCGTAGAGGCGCCAGGGCAGGCTTTCGGCGTGGCTCCGGGCGGACCAGGCCTGGAGCAAGGGCGAGGTCGCCGCGAGTAGGGCATAGGGCAGGCCCAGGGAAAGGGTCAGGAGGCCCAGGATGCGAAAGGTGGGATCCTCGGTGCCCAGGGGCTTCCAGGACAAGGACGGGTTGACAGGGAGGAGGACGAGCGAGGCGGCGAGCAGGCCCAGGTGCACCCAGGCCTGGGCCCGGGGGCCAAGGAAGCAGATGAGGCCGTGGGCGTAGAGGTAGCCGAGCAGCAGCCCCGCTTGGAAGAAGAGCAGGCAGGTGGTCCACACAGCCGCCGAGCCGCCGAACCAGGGCAGGATGGCCTTGGCGGCCAGGGGTTGGATCAGGAAGAGGAGGAAGGCTCCCAGCACAATGGCGAAGCCGTGGGTGAGCTTGGAGG
>CAYSXG010000607.1:0-1040 GCA_964434895.1 uncultured Solibacteraceae bacterium
CCACCCACTACCCCCCCTCCCGGTTCCCCACGAGCACCTCGGGCCCGATCCAGTCGTGGCGGTAGGACTCGCCCGCCGGGAGGGCGGCTAGATCCTCGGGCATCCACAGGGCCCAGCCCTTGTAGGGCTCGGCGGCGGTGCGGTCGGGGATCTCCGCGAAGGCCAGGCAGGGGCGGTCCTGGTGCCAGCGGAAGGCACGCAGGGTCACGACCCTGGAAGAGGCCGCGGCCTCGGGGGTCGGGGCCAGATCCTGGTCCGGGGGGGCCAGCACGAGGCCCTGGAGGCCCTCCAGGCGCTCCGGCTCGTCCATGAGGGCGTGGAAAAGGAATTCTCCCTTGAGGCCCTGGACCTTGGCGAGGTGGCCCAGGAGGAGCACTCAGTTCCCCACTTCGTGGGGGTGCGAGGCCTCGGAATTGCGCGAGCCGCGCTGTGCGCGGTGGGACTCCGCTCCTGCTTCGTCCACAGGTCGCCCCTCCGTGGGCGACTCCCCTTTGGGGCCGCGCTGTGCGCGGTGGGACTCCGCTCCTGCTTCGTCCTCATCGAAGAGCTCGAGGTTCACGTGCAGGCCGGCCTTGTCCCCCGCCAGCTTGCAGAGAGTGCGCAGGGCGCTGATGTTGCGCCCGCTCTTCCCGATGATGCGTCCGCGGTCCTTCTGCTCGGCGAAGACGGTGATGTCGCGCTTCTTGCCTTCGCCCTTGACCTCGATCCGAAGGGATTCGGGATGGTCCACGATGGGGGTCAGCACGTCCTTGAGGAAGCCTTCGAGGTTCATCGGTGCTCCTGGAATCAGCGGAAAAAGCCGGGCTCCGGCCCGGCTTTTCAGCGGCATGGGCCGGATTTGTTAAAGGACGGCGTGCTTCTTGAAGAGGTCGAGCACGGTCTTGGAGGGCTGGGCGCCCTTGGCGATCCAGGCCTTGGCCTTGTCGGCGTCGATGCGGACGCTCTCGCCGGCGGTGGCGATGGGGTTCACGAAACCGAGCACCTCGAGGGCCTGGCCCGTGGGGATGCGATCGTTCTCGGACACGACGATGTGGTAGAAA
>CAYSXG010000607.1:1050-2380 GCA_964434895.1 uncultured Solibacteraceae bacterium
GGGCCCGGTCTTCGGGGGGTGAGCGCCCTTTCCCAACCAAGCCTGGGCCCGGTCCTTGTTGATGCGAACGGCCTCCTGGTCCCCCTTGGCGATTGGGTTCACGAAACCGAGCACCTCCACGGCGATGCCCGTGGGAATGCGGTCGTTCTCCGACACCACGATGTGGTAGAAGGGCCGCTTCTTGGCGCCGTTGCGAGCGAGACGGATGGACAGCATGGGAACTCCTGAGCGGGTCAGTGTACTGCGGAATGTCGGGAATCCCAAGGAAAAATCCTTGGAGCCTAGAAAGGCAGCTTGAATCCGCCCATCCCGGGCAGGCCCTTGGCCCCTCCCGCCATGCGCTGCATGCGGGCCATGAACTTCGGGTCGTTCATCTGGGTCATCATCTTCTTCGTTTCCAGGTACTGCTTGAGCAGCTGGTTCACCTCGTGGACCGGACGTCCGGAGCCCAGCGCGATGCGGCGCTTGCGCTTGCCGTCCAGGAGGTTGTGGTTCTGGCGCTCGGCGGGGGTCATGGAATTGAGGATGGCCTCCAGGTGCTTAATGCGCTTGTCGGTGACGACTTCGGCGAGCTGGTCCTTGATCTGGCCCATGCCCGGAAGCATGCCCAGGATCTTGTTCATGCTCCCCAGCTTCTGCACCTGCTGGAACTGGGCCCGCATGTCGTCCAGCGTGAACTGGTTTTTCGCCAGGCGGGAGGCCATGCGTTCGGCCTCCTTTTCGTCGATCCTGTCCTTGGCGTGCTCGATGAGGCTGAGCACGTCGCCCATGCCGAGGATGCGCTGGGCCATGCGGTCCGGGTGGAAGCGCTGGAAGTCGTCCAGCTTCTCGCCTTCGCCCACGAACTTCAGGGGCTGGCCCGTGGCCTGCTTGATGCTGAAGGCCGCGCCGCCGCGGGTGTCGCCGTCGGTCTTGGTGAGGATGACGCCGGTGATGGCCAGCTGCTCGTGGAAGCTGGAGGCGGAGCGCACCGCGTCCTGGCCCGTCATGGCGTCGGCCACGAAGAGGATCTCGGTGGGCTCGCAGGCCTCCTTGATGCGCTTCAGCTCGGCCATGAGCGTCTCGTCGATGTGGAGCCGCCCGGCGGTGTCCAGGAGCACCACGTCCCAGCCCTTGAGCTGGGCCTCCTTCACTGCACCGTTGGCGCCGTCCGGGTCCTTGTACTTGAAGCCGACGCGAGCGTTGCCGCTCCAGAACGGCTTCCCCTTGCGGTTCGTTCCCTGCGGAAGCGCGAAGGTCTGCTCGGCGGGGTTCGTGCCCCCGAACGGGACCGGGAGCGTCGCCCCGTCGGTCGTCCGTTCCCCTCCCACCCAGTTTGCGCTCGCCGGCC
>CAYSXG010000608.1:0-2379 GCA_964434895.1 uncultured Solibacteraceae bacterium
TCGGAGGTGGCGAATCGGCCGCCGTCCAGGGGCACCAAGGGACGCAGCTCCGGGGGCAGCACGGGCACCACGTCCAGGATCATCCAGTCGGCGTGGTTGCCGCTGCGCTTGAAGGCCTCGGCCACCTTGAGGCGCTTGGCGATCTTGGAGCGCTTCTGGGAGGAGGTCTCCACCTTCATGAGGTGGCGCAGCTCGATGGCCAGGGCCTCGATGTCCACGTGCTTGAGCAGCTCCTTGATGGCCTCGGCGCCCATCTGGGCCTTGAAGCCCTCGCCGTACTGGTTCTTGAGCTCGCGGAACTTCTCCTCCGCGATGATCTCGCCCTCCTTCAGGCCGGTGCTGCCGGCGTCGGTGATGGCGTAGGCCTCGAAGTAGAGCACGCGCTCCAGATCCTTGAGCGGGATGTCCAGGAGGTAGCCGATGCGGCTCGGGACCCCTTTGAAGAACCACACGTGGCTCACCGGGGAGGCGAGCTGGATGTGGCCCATGCGCTCGCGGCGCACGGCCTTCTTGGTGACCTCGACGCCGCACTTGTCGCAGACGACGCCTTTGAACTTCTGGCGCTTGTACTTGCCGCACAAGCATTCCCAATCATTGACGGGCCCGAAGATGCGGGCGCAGAAGAGGCCGTCCCGTTCGGGCTTGAGGCTGCGGTAGTTGATGGTCTCGGGCTTGGTGACCTCGCCCTTGGACCAGGAGCGGATCCGGTCGGGGGAGGCCAGGGTGACCCGGATGCATTCGTAGGCGTTGATGTTCTGCTGCTCGGGGAACATGGGGACCTCGGGAAGGTGCCCCCGCGGGGACGCGGAGGCTGAGGTTTCATCGATAAAGCGTTCAGGCGTTCAGGTCGGGGCGTCCAGGCGCGCTAGGCGTCGATGGAGAAGGCCGCGCCTTCCTCTTCGAGGGAAGGTTCCAGCTCTTCCCGGGTGAGCATTTCCACGTCGATGCAGAGGGCGTTCAGCTCCTTCCGGACCACGTTGAAGCTCTCGGGCAGGCCCGGATCCTTGATGGGCTCGCCCTTGATGATGGCCTGGTAGATCTGCGTACGACCGTGCATGTCGTCGGACTTGTAGGTCAGGAGCTCCTGCAGCACGTGGGCCGCGCCGTAGGCCTCCAGCGCCCACACCTCCATTTCCCCGAAGCGCTGGCCGCCGAACTGGGCCTTGCCGCCCAGGGGCTGCTGGGTGATGAGGCTGTAGGGCCCAATGCTCCGGGCGTGGATCTTGTTGTCCACGAGGTGGTGCAGCTTGAGCATGTACACGCAGCCGACGTTGACGGGCTGCTCGTAGGCCTCGCCGGTCATGCCGTCGAAGAGCAGGGTCTTGCCGGTGGTGTCCGGTCCCAGCTTCCCGTTCTTCTCCCAGGCCTTCGAGAGCTGGCCCTTGATGTCGCTTTCCCGGGCGCCGTCGAAGACCGGCGTGGAGAAGTGCACGCCCAGCACCTTGCCGGCCCAGCCCAAGTGGCACTCGAGCACCTGGCCGATGTTCATACGGGAAGGCACGCCCAGGGGATTCAGCACGATGTCCACGGGGCGGCCGTCGGGCAGGTAGGGCAGGTCCTCGATGGGAAGGATGCGGCTCACCACGCCCTTGTTGCCGTGGCGGCCGGCCATCTTGTCGCCCACCTGAAGCTTGCGCTTCACGGCCACGTAGCACTTCACGGTCTTGAGCACGCCGGGCATGAGTTCGTCGCCCTTGACCAGGCGCTCCACGCGCTCGTTCAGGATGTCGCGCAGCACCTTGAGCTGGCTCTCGGTCTTGTCCAGGATGTCCAGAACCTGGGCCTCGATGCGCTCCTTGCCGGCGGTGACGCTCACCTGGCGGAAGCGGGCGTAGGGTACGGCCTCCAGCATGTTCTGGGTGAGCTTCTTGCCCTTGGGCAGCAGCTCCTTGCCCTTGTCGTCCGTGAGGGTCTCGGAGAGCTCCTTGCCCTTGAGCAGGGCGACGATCTTCTTCTTGGCCTCGGCGCGGATGATGCGTTCCTCGTCCTCGAGGTCCTTCTCCCACTTGGAGATCTGGTCCCGCTCGATCTGCTGGGTGCGGAGGTCCTTCTCCTGGCCCTTGCGGGTGAAGATCTTGACGTCCACGATGGTGCCCTCGATGCCCGGGGGAACCGTGAGGGAGGCGTCCTTCACGTCGGAGGCCTTCTCGCCGAAGATGGCCCGCAGCAGCTTCTCTTCGGGGGAAAGGATGGTCTCGCCCTTGGGGGTGACCTTGCCCACGAGGATGTCGCCGTGCTTGACGGTGGCGCCGATGCGGATGATGCCGCTCTCGTCGAGGTTCTTCAGCATCTCCTCGCGCACCTGGGGGATGTGGCGGGTGATCTCCTCGCGCCCGAGCTTGTTGTCCCTGGCGTGGACTTCTACTTCCTCGTTGTGGG
>CAYSXG010000609.1:0-2373 GCA_964434895.1 uncultured Solibacteraceae bacterium
CTGGGCCACCTGGGCCTGCGCCTGATCGAGCGAGGCCCGCTCCCGGTCGCGCTGGATGCTCATCGACGGGCCCGGGGGCCGCAGGTGGAAGGCTCGAGGCCGGAGGATGGGCGCATTCCCGAAGCCTACCCCAGCTCCTTCCGGTAGAGGGCGGCGTCTTCGCCGTCGCGGTAGTAGCCCCGGCGCAGGCCCTCCCCCCTCCATCCCTCGGCCTCGTAAAGGGCCCGAGCCGGGGCGTTGGAGACCCGCACCTCCAGGAGCAGGGTGCGGATTCCCCGGGCCTCCAGGCGGGCCTGGGACTCCCGCAGCAGGGCCCGGCCCAGCCCCGAGCGCCGGGCCTCGGGCCTCACCGCCACCCTCAGGAGCTCCGCCTCCCCCAGGGAGGGCTGGACCGACCAAAGAGCATGGCCCCGATCGGGGGCCTGGAGATCCCATTCCCGCTCCCCCACCCGGGTCCAGGCTTCCGGGAAGGCCTCGTGATCCAGGTCCTGGAGCCAGTCCGGTAGGGGGGACCCGGGCCCCGACTCCACGAAGTTCATCGGGCCAGACCCCGGCGATGGGCCTCCGAAAGATGGGCCGAAAGGTGGGGGAAGTTCAGCTCCGCGTCCGTTTCCCTCAGATAGAAGGGGTGGATCGGAACTTCCGGAGGGGTGGCCGGCAGGGTCCGGCAGAGGCGCACGAGGCCCTCCAGGGTGGAGGCCCCCTCCTCCGCCAGGTCCAGGGGCTCCGAGGCCAGGTGGGGCTGCAGGCGGGGCGCCACCGAGGCCGGGGCCCACCAGGCGTTCCGGCCCACCCATCGGTCCAGGGCCGCGAAGGGCGCCTTGGCGGCCTCGGAGCGGGCCTCCCCCTCCCATTTTTGGAAGAAAGCCTCGCCCCGTTGGCCGTCCAGGAGAATCCAGACCGGACCTTCGACGCCGCGGGCCCGGAGGGCCGCTTCGCGCAGGGCGAAGGCCGAGAAGCCCCAGGTGGGCAATCCCGAAAGGGCCAGGCCCTCCGCCGTCGCCACGCCGATGCGCAGGCTGGTGAAGCCCCCGGGGCCCGCGCAGGCGCAGACACCCCGGAGATCGCGGCGCTCCCGGCCGGCCTCGGCCAAGAGCCCGTCGATGGCCGGGAGCAGGGTGAGGCTCGCGCTGCGGCCCGGCCCCCCCTCGAGGCGGCGGGTCCAGGCCCCTTCCTCCCCCACCAGGGCCAGGTGGAGGAATTCGGTGGCGGTGTCGAGGCCCAGGATCATCGTTCCAGCCTACGCAGGAAAGGGCGGCCCGAGGGCCGCCCTTTCGAAGGTGGGGTCAGGTTCAGGCCGTGGCGTTCGCCTTGGAGAGGCCGCGGGGGGCCTTGAGGATCTTGCCGGCCTGGAGGCAGGAGGTGCAGACGCGCATGCGCTTGGCGGCGCCGTTCACGAGGGCGCGGACCTCCTGGAGATTGGGATTCCAACGCCGCTTGGTGATGTTGTGGGCGTGGGAGACGTTGTTCCCGAACTGGGGCTTCTTGCCGCAAACTTCGCACTGACGGGACATGGGCTACCTCTCGGATTTCGAGTACGGACCGATCAAGAAGGGTTAGTCTAGCAAAACGCTTCCCGAACTCAAGGGAAAATCCTTTGGACCCGGCCCTGCTCTCCCTGGCCTTCGCCGTCCTCCCCTGGCCCGAAGGGGAGAAGGCGGCCCTGTGGGCCCGGGTCCAGGCCGGGGAGGCCCCCCTCCTCCTCCCGGAGCTGCAGGCCCTGGAGCGGGACCTGCCCGCCTGGAGGGCCGGGGCGGAGGCCCGGGGGGGCCGCCTCCTGCTGGCGGGGGATCCGGAGGTCGACGCCCTCCTGGACCCCCTCCCCTACCCGGTGGCCCTTTGGGTGCGGGGCAGCCTCCCGCCTCCGGGGCTCCGCCTCACCCTCGTGGGGAGCCGGACGCCCACGCGCCTGGGACGCGAACGCACCCGGGCCTGGGCCAAGGCCCTCACCGAGGCCGGGGTGGCGGTGCTATCGGGCCTGGCCCGGGGCATCGACGGGGCGGCCCACCTGGGGGCCCTGGAGGCGGGCCCCACCTGGGGGGTTCTGGGCTCGGGCCTGGACCATCCCTACCCTCCCGAGCACGCCCCCCTCATGGAGCGCATGGTGGCGAGGGGAGGGGGCGTCCTGACCCCCTTCCCGCCCGAGGCCCCGCCCCTCAAGTGGCATTTCCCCCGCCGGAACGTCCTGCTCGCGGCCTGGAGCGCGGGGGTGGTGGTGATGGAGGCCAAGGCCCGCTCCGGCTCCCTGGTCACCGCGAGGCTGGCCCTGGACTACGGGAAGGAGCTTTGGGCGGTGCCGGGGGCCCTGGAGGAGCCCCTCAGCGCCGGCCCCAACGCCCTCCTGAGGGAGGGCTGTGCCCGGGCGGCCCTGGG
>CAYSXG010000610.1:0-2367 GCA_964434895.1 uncultured Solibacteraceae bacterium
CTCAAGGGTTGGGATAAAGGTAGGTTATTAATTATTGAATGCAAGTTGGTATGAGGGCCGACGCCGCCCTGGCCGCCGACTACGCCGCGCTCAAGCGGGCCCTGGCCCAGGAGCACGCGGGGGACCCGAGGGCCTACGCCGAGGCCAAGGGCCCCTTCATCCGCCGGGCCCTGGGGCCCTTTCTTGATAAGATCGAAGGCCCTGGTCGAGGTCCCGTTTGAAAGAAGTGTTCGCCGCCCTCGCCGTCGCCACCCTGGGCTGCGTGGTCTACCACGCGGGGCAGAAGGCCATCTCCCCTTCGGTGAACCCCATGGTGCTGCTCCTGGGGGTCTACGCCGTGGCCTTCCTCATGGCCCTGGCGGCCCTGCCCTTCTTCCGGGGGGCCGGCGCCCCGGGCCTGCGGGCCCTGGCCAGCTGGCCCGTGGTGGCCGTGGGCCTGGGAGCCCTGCTCATCGAGATCGGCTTCCTGCTGGCCTACCGCGCCGGGGGCTCCATGCAGTGGGGGGGCGTGGCGGTGAACGCCGCGGCGGCGGTGATCCTGGTGCCCGTGGCGGTGCTGGTCTTCCGGGAATCCTTTTCGCCCTCCAAGGCCCTCGGCATCGTCGTCACCCTGGCCGGCATGGCGCTGCTGGTCCGCAAGTAGGCACGCGGCGAAGGATCCCTTGATCGCGGTCCTCCTCCTCTTCCTGATCCCCGTGGGGGGCGGCATCCCGGCGGGGGTCCTGCGGGCCCAGGCCCTGGGCCTGGGATGGGCCCCCACCGCGGCCCTCTACGCCCTGTCCGACGTGATTCTGGCCCTGGCCTTCGAGCCCCTGCTGCGCCTGCTGCGGCACGGGGGACGCCGGGTGCCGCGCCTGGTGGCGGTGAAGGCGGCCCTGAAGGAGGCACTGGCCCGCAGCGCGGCCCCCTACGCCGGCCCCGGAGCGGGACCCCTGGCCCTGGTGCTGGTGGCCTTCGGCCTGGACCCCATGACGGGCCGCGCCACGGCCCACCTGGCGGGGCACGGCCCCCTTTCGGGCTGGGCCCTGGCCATCGCCGGGGACCTGCTCTACTACGCCCTGGTGGCCGCGGCGACCCTGGGCCTGAACGCCCGCCTGCGCAATCCCAACCTCACGGTGGCCCTGGTCCTGGGGGGCTTCCTCCTCCTGCCCATGGCCCTCCGCGCCGTCCGCTCCCGCCTCGCCGCCGGGGCCTGATGGGCAACCACCTCCGAAAAGCCGAATGCACCACGGAGGCACGGAGGGCGCGGAGACTGCAGGGGGAGGCGGATCAGGGCTCCAGCAGCTTCACCAGGAAGGCCAGGTCCAGCCAGCGATCGAATTTCCGCCCCACCTCCGGCAGATGGCCGGCCCGGCGGAAGCCCGCGCGCTCGTGCAGGCGGATGGAGCCCTCGTTGGCGGCGTCGATGCCCCCCACCAGGGCGTGGAGGCCCGCGGCCCGGGCCCGCTCCACGAGGGCCTCCAGGAGGGCCGTACCCAGGCCCCGGCCCCTCGCCTCGGCGTCCACGTAGATGGAGTGCTCCACGGTGCGACCGTAGCCCTCCCCGACCCGGAAGTCCCCGTAGGAGGCGAAGCCCAGGAGCCTGTCCCCTTCGAGGGCCACGAGGACCGGGTAGCCCCTGAGGCGCCGCTCCTGGAACCAGGCCCGGCGGTCCTCCAGGCTCACGGGGGCCAGGCGCCAGACCGCTGTGGAATGGGCGATGGCCTCGTTGAAGATCTCGAGGATGCGGGGCAGGTCCTGTTCCTGGGCGTCGCGAAGGTGCGGCTTCATCCCACGAGTGTGCCCGAAGCGGGACCCTCCGGACCCAGGCGCCGGGCCACGCTGCGGGCCACCCGGGCGATCTTGAGGGCGTAGGCGGGATCCGTGGCGTAGCCCTTGGCCTGGAGGGCTTTGCCGAAGCTTTCGGCGGTGGCCCCGGGAGCCAGGGCCTCGCCGTAGCGCTGCCGCATCACGTGGGCGTAGTCCGCGAAGGCCTCGGCGTAGGAGGCGTAGGCCCGGAAGGATTCCACCTTCGTCCGGGCCCTTCCCTCCACGTACTCCACGGTGGCCACCTCCACGGTGCGGCCCTTCCAGTGGGCCCCCGCCTTGAGGCCGAAGAGGTTGTAGCTCTCCTGCCCCTGGGGTCCCCGGATGCTGCGGCGGCCCCAGCCGGATTCCAGGGCCGCCTGGGCCAGCAGGAGGTGGGGGGAGAGGCCCAGGACCCCCGCCGTGGACTTGGCCACCCCCGCCAGGCGGCCCAGGAAGCTATCGGCAGGGCTTGCCGTGGCCGCGGAGGGCCGAGCTCCAGGGGCAGCCGCAGGCCTGGCGGTCGGGAGGGGATGGGGCGCCGGGGGACGCGACCGCGGGGCGCTCCGCGTTTCTTTCCGT
>CAYSXG010000611.1:0-2366 GCA_964434895.1 uncultured Solibacteraceae bacterium
GAGGCGGGGGGCGGCAGCATCACGACCGCGGGCGTCTACACGGCCCCTTCGGCAGCGGGAACCTACCACGCGAAGGCCATCAGCGTGGCGGACGCCACCAAGTCCGCACAGGCCACGATCACGGTCAGCGCCGCGAGCGGGCCCAGCGTGCTGCCCTGGAGCTCGATCAGCCTCCCTTGGAGGGTCTTCGACGGGATCGTTCCGGACGTCCCGGCGGGCTCGGGCCACACCTGGTACTGCGATCCCAAGAACGGAAACGATGGCTGGGATGGTACGAGCTTCTCGTTCGTGGCGGGGACCAAGGGACCCAAGCGATCCCTTTCGGGAGCCCTGGCGATCCCGGGCCTCGCCGCCGGGGACACCCTCCTCCTCGGAGGCGGCATCTATCGCGAGCGTCCCAATTTCGGGGGCCTCGCGGGGCTCCCCGGGAAACCCATCACCATCGGCTCCTACGGCCACGGCACCGGTGCCCCCATCTTCGATGGCGGCATTCGGCCCGCGCTGTGGACCAAGTACACCGCCCAGGGACAGACGACCGTGTGGCAGGCCTCCTTGGCGGCCTCCTCCCAGATCACCGATCGCGTCCCGGTGCTGGGGATCTACGTGAACAATGGGACCACCGAGTCCGCCCTGAGGGAGGTCTACCACGGGCAGCTGAGCCTCTACGGGTCGGATCCGATGCCCGCCCGCCAGACCCAGGCCGATCTCACGGACCGCAGCAATAAGTGGTACTACGATCCTGCGACGAAGACCCTCTACGCGGATTTCGGGGCCGCCCTAGGTTCCGGCGATCCGAACCTGGCGGACCTTTCGGTCCTCTACAACAGCGCGGAGGGCCCCAGCGGCCACGACTGCGTGTTCGTGTTCACCGGGCAGCAGAGCAATTTCTCCTTCATCGGCCTCACCATCCGGGCCTCCTCCTGGAGCGGGGTGTATGCGGAGACCAGCGGACTCCTCTTCGATCGCTGCGATTTCAAGTTCAACGGGGGGGCCGGCATCAGCTTCGGCGCCGTCGACGGGGACATCACGGTCACCGGCAACCGGGTGACGAACTCCCGAGTCTGGATGAACGTTCTGGAGAACTGGCCCCGCTTCAACAACGGCAATGTCTCGGGCGGATGGCCGGGAGGCATCTCCTGGGGGGCCCAAAGCAATGGCCTGGCCCAGGGAAATGCGATCTACGAAAACGGCGGCGAAGGGCTCATTTTCTGGGCCACCAATTCCGCCGACGGCTCGACGATGCATGCCGCCGTCAACAACGTGGCCCGGGAAAACCTCATCTACGACAACTTCTCGGTGAACCTCTACGTGGATAACATCCAGGGCGTCCTGCTGGAGCGGAACTTCGTCTTCGCCCATCCCAGGAATCCGAACCAGACCTTCGACAACCTGCTCACCCTCTCCCCGGGCTACAACGAGGATTGGGGGAAGCGGCTGACGCCCGCGAGCCTCAGCCTCGCCGACGAACCGGTGAGCTCCTTCGAAAGGCCCACCGGCTATGCCCACCTCTCGGACATCACGGTCATCAACAACATCTTCGTCGGCGGGAAGTTCGGGTTCGTGGACTACGACGACGGCACGGCCGTCCTCTTCCATGGGCTGAAGAACTGCTTCATCTCCAATAACACCTGGGTCCTGGGGGACACGGCGGTGCCGGGCCAGGACGGCTACGGCTGGCGGCACTTCATCTCCGATGGTGCGACGGCGGACCCGAGTGTGAACAGCTTCCTTCAGAACAACATCGTCCTGGTCACGAACGCCCAGGATGCCTTCGGTCAGGTGGGCCACACCCCGGTGGGCACCGGGATCGCCAACGACTTCAACCTCTATTCGGGGCCCGGACGCTGGGTCACGGACGCCGTCGGCCAGGACTTCACCGCCTGGAAGGGCGCCCACCCGGCCTGGGATCAGCACAGCCTCGTGACGGACGCGATGCTCGCAGACGCGACCGAATTCAATAAGACAGCCGCCCAAAAGCCCGTCTACGACTGGTCCAAGGCCATGCCCCGCACGGGCTCGCCGGCCATCGCCTCCGGTTTGAACCAGTCCAGCCGCTTTGGCACCGATTTCACCGGGGCCGCCCGAGTGAACCGTCCCTACGACCTCGGAGCCCTGGCCATCCAGGGCCTGGTCCAGGTGAGCCTGACCCCGACCACCGCCAGCCTCGCGGCGGGCGGGACCCAGTCCTTCGCCGCCACGGTGACGGGCAGCGCCAATACGGCGGTGACCTGGAGCGTGGTGGAGGCGGGGGGCGGCAGCATCACGACCGCGGGCCTCTACACCGCGCCGGCTGCCGCCGGCACCTACCACGTGAAGGCCACCAGCGCCGCGGACACCACCAAGTCCGCCCAGGCCACGATCACGGT
>CAYSXG010000612.1:0-2360 GCA_964434895.1 uncultured Solibacteraceae bacterium
ACAAGGGGGAGATAATCACGTGGAAGGAGGCGCTGCGCCGCCAACCCGCCAAGCCCGAGGACCCCGACCACACCTTCTACTTCACTCTGGACGATCGGCGCGTGGTGGACGCCGGCGTGGGGGGCAACGCCGCCCGCTGGATCAATCACGCCTGCGACCCCAACTGCGAAGCGGAGATCGAGGGGGAGCGCGTCTTCATCCGGGCCCTCCGGGACCTCCGGCCCGGGGAGGAACTCTCCTACGACTACCGGTTGACCGTGGAGGGCCGCCATTCGGCCCAGCTGAAGAAGCGCTACCAGTGCCGCTGCGGCACCCACCGCTGCCGCGGGACGATGCTCGCGCGGAAGCGGTAGGCGGGCCCTCTCAGCGGAAGGCCAGGTCCAGGGGCATCCGGGCGTAGGCTCCCTGGGGGTCGTTGAGGGAGCCCAGGACGCGCACCTGGCGCTGGGCTTCGGAGACGAGCTCTCCCACGGGGCCCCGGACCACCCCGGCGGTGGGGTGCTCCTCCCGGCCGAGGCTTTCCATGAGGCGCTGGAAGGGAGGTTTCCGGGGGCCCGGAAGGTCCATGCGGTAGTCCTTCTCGATGCCGGCCTTCTTCGCCGCGAACTGCACCGCCTCCCGCAGGCCGCCCATCTCGTCCACCAGGCCCAGGTTCAGGGCCTCGGTTCCTGACCACACGCGGCCCTGGGCGATCTCCTCCACCTTCGCCCTGGGCAGCTTCCTCCCCTCGGCGACCTTGGCGATGAACTGGTCGTAGACGCCATCTACCAGATGCTGGATGCGGGCCAGCTCCGCCTCGCTCTTCGGCCGCGACAGGGTGAAGGGGTTCGCCAGCTTCGAGGTCTGCACCGAGTCCCAGGTGACGCCGTGCTCGTTGGCCAGCTTCTTGATGTTGGGAAGCATGCCGAAGACCCCGATGGAGCCCGTGATGGTGGAGGGTTCGGCGAAGATCCGGTCGCCGTAGATGCTGATCCAATAGCCCCCGGAGGCGGCCAGGGTCCCCATGGAAATGACCACCGGCTTCGCCTTCCGCGCGAGGACGACCTCCCGCTGGATGAGCTCCGAAGCCGTGGCGCTCCCTCCGGGGCTGTTCACCCGCAGCACGATGGCCTTCACGTGGGGGTCCAAGCGCAGCAGGCGGAGCTGGCGGCTGAGGCGCTCGCCGCCGACGAAGCCGTCGCCCCCCTCGCCGTCCACGATGTCCCCTTCGGCGTAGACCACCGCCACCCGGTTCCGCCCGTGGCCCTCCTCGGCGTTCGAATCCGCGTAGCGCTCCATGGAGACCTGGGGGAAATCCGTGTCCTTGGCGGTTCTGCCCGCCAGGACCTTCAGCTCGTCCAGCACCACGTCGTAGCTGGCCACCCGGTCCACCAGCCCCGCCGCCTTCGCTTCCTCCCCCACCAGCACCCCCTTTTCGTCCGCCAGGACCTGGAGGACTTCGGGGCTCAGCTTCCGGTCCTCGGCCACGGCCCCCTTCCAGTGGGCCCAGAGATCCCCCAGCAGCTTGGCGACCTGCTCCCGGTTGGGCTCGCTCATGCGGTCGGAGATGAAGGGTTCCACGGCGGACTTGTACTTGCCCACCCGGGTGACCTGCACCTCGATGCCGTACTTCTTGAAGGCCTCCCCGTAGAACGTGGGCTCGCTGGCGAAGCCCATCACCTCCACGCCACCCATGGGGTGCACGTAGAGCGTGCCCGCCCCCGCCGCGAGGTAGTAGGCCTTCTTGGTCCAGGCCAGGTTGTAGGCCAGCACGGGCTTGCCGCTGGCCTTGAAGGCCTGGACGGCCTCGCGCACTTCCTTGAGGGCCGGCAATCCGCTGCCATAGGCCAGGCTCACGGGATTGCCGGTGAGGGAGAGGGCGGCGATGCGATCGTCCTTGGCGGCCCAGCGCAAGGCCGACACCACCGCCGCCAGCGGAAGACCCTTCTCCCGCCCGCTGGTCAGCTGGCCCAGGACGTCACCGGGGACCGGATCCGGAAGGTGGTCCGGCAGGTTCATGGAGAGGTCGAAGACCAGGATGGCCTTCGGGGGCACCGGGGGCCGGGCGGAGGCTCCGGCGGCGGCCAGGAAACCGAAGAACAGCACGAAGAACCCGCCGGCCACGAAGACCAGGGCCGCCAGGCTGGCCAGGGATGTATTGAAGAAATCTTTCCTCGGCGGCCTCGAAACCAGCGCGGTGAAATATCCGCTTCGTCTAACCGGGACCACGGTGTCCGGCGACAATATCTTCGATCGCCGCAGCTACACCATTTCGCGCGGCAAATATCCCATCGTGCAACTGACAGTCTCTAAGCAGTTCACTGAACCCACTCCACAGCAGCAACAGACAATCAAGGACGACCAGGAGATCAAGCACAAGA
>CAYSXG010000613.1:0-2356 GCA_964434895.1 uncultured Solibacteraceae bacterium
TTCTTCACCACGGGCACGATGAGGCCCCAGTCCAGGCTCACGGCGAGGCCGAGGTTGATGTCCTGCTTGTAGACGATGTTGTCGCCGTCGATGGAGCTGTTCACGATGGGGAAGGCTTGAAGGCCCTTGATGACCGCCTTCATGATGAAGGGCATGAAGCTGAGCTTGGTGCCGTAGGTCTCCTCGAAGGCCTTGCGGTGCTTGGCCCTCAGCCGGGCCGCGTTGCTCATGTCGATCTCGAAGATGGTGTAGACGTGCGGGCTGGTGCGCAGCTTGGAGTTCACCATGTTGTCCGCGATGATCTTGCGCATGCGGCTCATGGGCTCGACCTTCACGCGCTCCCCGGGGGCGAAGGCGGGGAGGGCGGGCTTGGGCGGCACGGCCAGGCCGGGCACGGCCCCCATCGTGGGGGCGCCGGGGTCGTGGGCGGGGGCCATCTTCGGCATCTCGCCGCTCAGGGGGACGCTGAAGGCCGCGGTCTTGGCGGTCCCCATCTTGGCGAGGTAGGCCTCCATGTCCTCCTTGGTCACCCGGCCCGCGAGGCCGGTGCCGGGCACCTGGGTCAGGTCCACCCCGTGCCGCTTGGCCATCTCCCGCACCAGGGGGCTGGACTTGGTCTTCAGGCGGCCTTCCAGGGAGTTCTCGTCCTCGTCGGAGAGGGGGTGGGCCTTCGCGGCCAGGGGGGCCTCCGCGGCCGGGGCGGCGGCGGGCGCCGCGGGGGCAGCCCCGCCGCCCTTGCCCACTTCGGAGGCGTCGCCCAGGCGGGCCACCACGGTGCCCACGGGCACGGTGGCGTTCACGTCCACGAGGATCTCCAGCACCGTCCCGGCGATGGGGGCCGGGATCTCCGCGTCCACCTTGTCCGTGCTGATCTCGTAGAGGGTCTCGTCCTTCCCGATGACCTCGCCCACGCCGCGGTGCCATTTCAGCACCGTGGCTTCGGCGATGGATTCGCCCATCTGGGGCATGATGACGTCGAAGGCCATGGGGTCTCCTAGGGCAGGGGAGGGGTGGTCAGGTGGAAGGTCGTGCGCTGCTGGAAGGCGTGGGCCACTTCGAGGATACGGACGTCGTCCAGGGGGCGCCCGACGAGCTGGAGGCCCACGGGCAGGCCCTGGGAGAAGCCCGCCGGCATGGAAAGGCAGGGCAGGGAGGCCAGGGCGGCGGTGACCGTGAAGACGTCCGCCAGGTACATGGCCATGGGGTCCGAGGCCTTGGCGTCCAAGGGGAAGGCCACGGTGGGGCTGACGGGAGTGGCCAGGACGTCCACCTGCTCGAAGGCTTCGAGGAAGTCCCGGGTGATGAGGGTCCGGGCCTTGAGGGCCCTGAGGTAGAAGGCGTCGTAGTAGCCCTTGGAGAGGCAGAAGGTCCCCAGCAGGATGCGCCGCTTGACCTCGGGCCCGAAGCCCCGGTCCCGGGTCTCGCTCATCATGGCCTGAAGGTCCTGGGCCCCCTCGCGCAGCCCGTAGCGGACGCCGTCGAAGCGGCTCAGGTTGCTCGAGGCCTCGGAAGTGCAAAGGAGGTAGTAGGTGTCGATGGCGTAGCGGGTGTGGGGCAGGCTCACCTCCACCAGTTCCGCGCCGGCCTCCCTCAGGGTCCCCAAGGCCGCCTCGAGGGTGGAGCGGACTCCTGCCTCGATGCCTTCGCCGAAGTACTCCCGGGGCAGGCCCACCCGCAAGCCTTCCATCCGTGCGGGTCCCAGGGGCCACAGGGCCTCCCGGCGGGGCAGGTCGACGCTGGTGGCGTCCCGGGGATCCCGGCCAGCCATCACCTGAAGGCCCGCGGCGACGTCCTCGGCGGTGCGGGCGGCGGGGCCCACCTGGTCCAGGCTGGAGGCCAGGGCGGCCGCGCCGTAGCGGCTGAGGACGCCGTAGGTGGGGCGGAGGGCCGTGACGTTGCAGAAGCTGGCGGGCAGGCGGACGGATCCCCCGGTGTCGGTTCCCAGGGCGAAGGGGGCGTAGCCCGCGGCGACGGAGACGATGGAACCGCTGCTGGAGCCCCCGGGAACCCGGGAGGTGTCCCAGGGGTTCCGGGTGGGGCCGAAGGCGCTGTACTCCCCGCTGGAGCCCATGGCGAACTCGTCCATGTTGGCCTTGGCCACGGGCACCGCGCCGGCCTCCAGCAGCCGGCTCACCACGGTGGCGTCGTAGGGGGAGGTGTAGCCCTCCAGGATCCGGGATCCGCAGGTCATGGGGACCCCGGTCCAGTTCAGGTTGTCCTTCAGGACCACGGGGACGCCCAGCATGGGGCCCCGTTCCCCGGCGGCCAGCCGGGCCTCCGCCGCGAGGGCGGCGCTCCGGGTGGATTCGGGGGCCGTGGCCAGGACGGCGTTCAGGGAGGCGTCCCGCCGGGCGAT
>CAYSXG010000614.1:0-2348 GCA_964434895.1 uncultured Solibacteraceae bacterium
ACAACGCCGGGCGTCGGCGCCGCTCCTCCAGGTGGGCGTTGGGCCCGCCGCGGCTCCAGTTCGGGGTTGAGGGGGCTGATCTCCGCCGCCGCGCGGCGGTGCTCGGTGATGTCATGGACGGTGCCGATGAGCTGGAAGCAGACCCCCTCCGCGTCGAACACCGGGGCCTCGATCACCTCGCCGGTCTTGGTGCCGGTGGGGTATTCGGAGACCTCCTCCCATTGGACGGGCCTCCCCGTGCGGATGGCCTCGCGGTACTTGCCGAAGACGAGCTCATGAGCCGGCGGCGGGATGATCTCCTCGGCCCCCTTCCCGAGGATCTGCTCCGCGCTCAGCCCCGTCACCTCCAGGAAGCTGCGGCTGACGGAGTCAAAGCGGAAGCCGCCTTCCGGGGTGACCGCGAGAACGAAGACGACGTCTGAGATGTTGTCGTAGATCAGCGAAAGCTGGGACTCCCTCGCCCGGAGGGCCTGCTCGGCCGCCACCCGCTCCGAGATATCGATGGACAGCACGAAGACCCCCTCGGGCACGGGCTGGCTCCGCACATCGAACCAGCCCGAGCTTCCGTCGGGGAAGAAGTACTCGAGCTCCTCGTGCAGCGCGATGCGCCCTTCCATGCAGCGGCGCAGCAGGGCGAACACGCCGCTCGCCTCGATGCCCGGCCAGGCCTCCATCATCGTCCGGCCCAGCAGCTCCGCGTTGGGCCGCCGGTTCTGCACCGCCGCGGCATCGTTGAGGTAGAGGTAGCGCCAATCGAAGCCGATCAGCTGGCAGCCCTCCAGGATGCCGGCGAGGGTCGTGCGGTAGCGTTCTTCACCAGCCTTCAAAGCCAGGGATGCCCGGCTCCGCTCGATGGCCAGCACCGCCAGGCCGCAGGCGAGATCCACCATGCGCAGTTCCAGCTCATTGGGCAGCGCGGCTTCCTTGAAGTACATGGCGAAGCTTCCCAGCACCTGGCCATCGGCGCCGAAAAGAGGCCAGGAGGAGCAGGCCCGGAGGCCGTGCTTCGAAGCCAGCTCCCGGTAATCGGTCCATCGGGGATCGGCCTGGATGTCCTCCACCAGCACGGGCATCCGGTGATACATGGCGGTGCCGCAGGAGCCCGCGGCGGGGCCGATGGGTTGGCCGGCCAGGGCGCGGTGGAAGGCGTCCGGTAGAGCCGGGGCCGTGCTGGACGCCACCCGTTCACCTGCTGGATCCAGCAGGAGCACCGAACAGAGCGCCCGGCCCGATTGTTCCTGGATGAAGGCATCCAGCGCCCCGAGGATGTCCGGCAGTTCGGCCCCCTGAGCCACCAGCCGGAGGATGCGGGTCTGGCCCTCCTCAAGGGCCTCCGCCCGTTTCCGGGCCGTGATCTCCTGGAAGAAGACCGCGATGCCGCCCGAGTACGGATAGACGCGGTTCTCGAACCACCTCCCCCAGGGTTCGTAGTGTTCCTCCAGGACCAGGGAGACCCGCTCGGCCATCGCCCGTTCATAGGCCTGCCGGAAGGGCCCCATGCCCTCAGGAAAGAGATCCCAGATCCTTTTCCCCACGAGGTCCGCGGCGGGTTTCCCGAGGATTTCGGCGGCCTTGCCGTTCACGTAGGTGTAGCGCCACTGCCGGTCCAGGGAGACGAAACCGTCCGTCATGCCCTCGAAGGTAGAGACCAGGATCTGGTGGTGCTCCCCGAGCGCCTGGACCACCTCGTCGAGGTTCTCCCTCAGGCTTTGGTTCCGTTCCCGTTCCTGCCGCGCCGAGCGGCGGAGGAGCTGGAGCAGCAGTCCCAAGGTCACCAGGGAAAGAAGGAAGGTCCCGAGGATGGCCGGGGACGGGCCCAGGTCCCGGCCCAGGAGCAGGTAAGCGCCCAAGGCCGCGTCCAGGGCCGCCAGGGCCAGGGCCGTGAGGAGGAGCTTGGGAGCGGCGGGGCGCATGACGGGTCCGGGATGGGTCAATTCACCCCCTTTGCCAAGCCAGGGCAAGGGTTATCGCGCAAAGCCGCCCTCGCTCCACCCCCCGCCCCTCCCGTATCCTGGAAGCTTCGGGAGACGCGCATGCTGGACCGCCTGGGGGATTTCCAACGGAGCCACCGCAACGGGGAGTTGCGGATGGGTCACGTGGGCCAGAAGGTTCGGCTGCTGGGCTGGTGCCGGCGCTCCCGCAACCTGGGCCGCCTCATCTTCCTCGATCTGCGGGACCGCTGGGGCCTGGTGCAGCTGACGGCGGACATGACCGCCGTGGCGCCCGACCTGCTGGCCAAGCTCAAGGCCCTGCGCAGCGAGTTCGTCCTGGCGGCCGAAGGCGTCGTCACGGAGCGGGAGAGCAAGAACCCGAACATGGCCACCGGCGACATCGAGGTGCGGCTGACG
>CAYSXG010000615.1:0-2343 GCA_964434895.1 uncultured Solibacteraceae bacterium
GGCTCCAGGGCTTCCTGGGCCTCTCCCACCTGCCCCGCCGCGTGGAATGCTTCGATATCAGCCACGGCCAAGGCCGCGAAGTGGTGGCCTCCTGCGTGGTCTTCCAGGACGGGAGCCCCGATAAGGGGGCCTACCGCCGCTTCAAGATGACCCAGGACCAGAACGACGACTTCGCCAACATGGCCGAGGCGGTGCGCCGCCGCTACCAGCGCCTGCGGGACGAGAAGAAGGAGTTCCCCAACCTGGTGCTCATCGACGGGGGCCTCGGCCAGCTCCACGCCGCGGAGGCGGCCCTGCGGGAACTGGGCCTGGACCACCTGGAGATGGCCAGCCTGGCCAAGAAGGAGGAGCTGGTCTTCCGCCCCGGCAGCTCCGAGCCCCTGCGCATCCCCAAATCCTCGCCGGTCCTGCAGCTGCTCCAGCGGATCCGGGACGAGGCCCACCGCTTCGCCATCACCTACCACCGCAGCCTGAGGGCCCGCCGCACCTTGCAGACGGAACTCACGGACATCCCCGGGGTGGGGCCCGCCACGTCGAAGAAGCTCCTCAAGGCCTTCGGCAGCGTCCAGCGGGTGCGGGAGGCTCCGGAAGAGGAACTGGTGACGGCGGTAGGAAGGGCCGCGGCTGCCAAGGTCACGGCTTGGCGATCGGCGCCCCCAGATTGACCTCCGCCTGGAGCTGGGCGAATTCCTGCTGGGCCATGGGGCTGCCGGCGTCCGCGGCCCGGCGGTACCAGCGCAGACCCTCCACCCGGTCCTTGGAGACCACCAGGCCGTAGTAGTACATGGCCCCCAGGACCCTCATGGCCGCGATGTCCCCGCCGTTGGCGCGGTCCACCGTGTCCCGGAGGGCCACGGGCACCGGGGGGGGCGCCTGGGCTGCGGTCCCGGCCGTTGGGGCGGGGGTCTGGGCGGCCGCATCCGTCCCCTTCGAGGCCCGGCCCAGGTACCAAAGGGCGCCCCCTCCCAGAAGGAGGCAGGCCCCCAGGGCCACCCAGCCCCCCCAGCGCCGAGGGGGATCGGGAACCACGTAGGGGCTCGGGGGCGGGGCCTGGCTCGCCAGGACGGTCTGGGGATCGTAGGGCTGGGTCATGGCCCCCTTCGGGACGTCGGGGGCCTCGGGCTGGCCCGAAAGGGTGACGTCCCCGGCGTGGGGGTCCAGGATCCGGGTGGTTTCCGAGGGCCCGGCCCCGGAGACCGGCAGCCGCTGGGTGCTCTGGCCCGCGTTCGGGTCGATGAGATGGGTCGCCTGCGCCTCGGGGGGCGTCTCAGGCGGGGGAGTGGGCTTGGATCGTTTGGGCATGGCGGTGCTCCAGCATAGGGTGTGGGGTTCGCCGGCGCTATTCCCCGCCTTCCGCGGCCGCCCTCCAGGCGTCGAAGCGGGGAACGAAGAAGAAGAACATCATGGGGCTCAGGGCCATGAAGCTGCTCACGTGGCGGGAGGCGTCCTGGCCCACCAGCATCCAGTAGAGGAGGCCGAAGAGGCAGCTCAGCTCGAAGAGGGCGGAGTAGAGCAGGACCTCCCGGAACAGGAGGCTGGGACGCGCCGCCGGGGCCTGGTCCCGGAAGCCCCGCCGGACCTTGCCGCTCCGCCAGGTCACGTAGGCGGCCATGAGGAAGACCAGGCCCGTGAAGGTGTAGCCCAGCTGCTGGAAGACCCCGGCCGGGGGGTTGTGGCCGGGCTTGACGAGGCCCCCGATGACCAGGGTGGCCAGGACCAGGGGCCAGGCCACGCAGAGGGCGAGCCCGCAGCCGTAGGCCTTGCGGTAGGCGCGGTGGAGGTCCTGGAGCTGGGCTTCGTCGAGCATCAGGCCGCCTGGATGTGGATTTCGCCGAAGGCCTCGGCCTGCACCAGGTTCAGCCGGCCCGTCCGGACCAGCTCCAGGAGGGCCAGGAAGGTGAGCACCAGCTCCTCCCGGGTGCGGACCGGATGGACGAGCTGGCTGAAGGCCCGCCACTCGCCCCCGTGCAGTTCCATGAGAAGCTCCTGGATTCTCTGTTCCAGGGTCTTGGGGGCCGCCCGCACCTCCACCGGCGGGGGGGGCAGCAGGCGCTTGAGGGCCTCCCGGTAGGCCCCCAGCAGATCGAAGAGGGTGGCCCGGATGGGCTCGTCCTCCACCCGCTCGCATTCGGTGATATCCAGGCCCTGGGTAAAGACCACCTGGGTCCACTGGGCCTCCCTAGCCGCCAGCTCCCGGGCCGCCTCCTTGACCTGCTGGTAGTCGATGAGCCGCTGGACCAGGGCCTCCCGGGGGTCCTCCTCCCCGCAGTCCGCCGGGGGGCGGGGCAGCATGAGCCGGGACTTGATCTGCAGGAGCTGGGCCGCCATGGCCACGAATTCCGC
>CAYSXG010000616.1:0-2327 GCA_964434895.1 uncultured Solibacteraceae bacterium
GAACCAGCGCAGCCAGGACTACCAGGCCATCCAGCAGCTCTTCCGGCCCGGCCACGCGGACCTCACCTACGACCGCAAGTACGGCATCCGGGATCCCCGGGGGGGCGGGCGCAGCAGCGGCCGCGAAACCCTGGCCCGGGTGGCGGCCGGGGCCTGGGCCAAGCAGCAGCTGGCGGCCCAGGGCGTGAGCATCCGCGGCTTCAATCGCGAGATCGCCGGCATCGAAGGGATCCGGGTGGACTGGGATTTCGTGGAGCGGAACCCCCTGCGGGTGGCGGACCCGGAGGCCTTCGAGGCCCAGCGCCGGGCCGTGGAGGCGGCCCGGGACGAGGGGGACAGCGTGGGCGGCGTGGCCGAGGTGTGGATCGAGGGCCTGCCCCTGGGCCTGGGGGACCCCACCTTCGCCAAGCTGGACGCCCTGCTGGCCTACGCCATGATGAGCATCGGCGCCGTGAAGGGCGTGGAACTGGGGGCGGGCTTCGCCTCCTCCCGCCGCCGGGGCAGCGCCAACAACGATCCCCTCGGGCCCGAGGGGCCTTCGAAGAACGACGCCGGCGGCACCCTGGGAGGCATCAGCACCGGGGCGCCGGTGGTGGTGCGGCTGGCCGTGAAGCCCACCAGCTCCATCTCCAAGGCCCAGGCCACCATCACGCGGGAGGGGGAGGCGGCGGAGATCAGCACCCGGGGCCGCCACGATCCCTGCATCGCCCCCCGCATCGTGCCCGTGGCGGAGGCCATGGCGGCCATCGTCGTCTACGACGCCTGGCTGAGCCAGCAGGAGCTCCGGGAGGGGGCCCTCCCGGCCCTGCAGGACTGGGACGCCGAAGTGCCCTGAGTCACGATCCCCCCGGGGTCCGTGACCGGTCGGCGGGTTTCGGACATCATGGGAGGGCGGACCGCCGCGAACCCGCGCCCCTGCTGAAGGCCCAATGGATCCCGTCCTCCTGAGCTACCACACGCCGGCCCACGACTTGGACGTGGTGGCCCGCCACGTGGTGAAGGAGTCCCTGCCCACCCGGCTGGTCCAGTGGCGCCGCGCCGCCGGGGCCCGCGAACTGGTCTACCTGGCCACCTGCCAGCGGGTGGTGTGGATGCTCTGGGGGGGGGCCCCCGAGGCCCTCCGCCTGGGTCCCGAGGCCCGGCTCTACGCCGGTGAGGAGGCCTGGTTCCACCTGCTCTCCGTGGCCGCGGGGCTGGAATCGGCCAACATGGGGGACCGGGAGATCCCCGGCCAGATCCGCGGGGCCCTGGAGGCGGCGAGGCGGGTCTCCGCGGCCGGCGCCGAGGCCAAGGCCGCCCTGGAGGACGTCGTGAGGGAGGCCCACCGCCTCCGCGCCCGCCTGGGCCTCGCGGACGGGCGGGTGAGCGTGGCCACCGCCGCCCTGCAGCACCTGGAGGAGGCCCTGGAACCGGGGACCTCCGTGGCGGTGGTAGGGGTGGGGCCCATGAGCGCCTACCTCGCCCAGCGCCTGCCCGAGCGGGGCTTCGCCGTCACCGTGGCCAACCGCACGCCCGCCCGGGCCGAGGCCCTGGCGGCCCCCCTGGGCCTGCGGTGGATGCCCCTCTCCCGCCTCCAGAAGGACCCCGAGGGCTTCGATGCCGTCGTCTCCGCCACGGGCAGCCCCGAACCGCTCTTCACGCTGGACCGCTGGGCCCGGCTGCCCCAGCGGTCCCCCCTGCGCCTGCTGGATCTGGCCCTGCCCCCGGACAGCGAGGCGGCCCTGGAGCGCCTGCCCTGGGTGCGCCGGGTGGACCTGGACGCCTTCCTGGCGGAGACCGCCACCGCCCGGGCCCAGCGGATGGAGGCGGCCCTGCGGGCCGAGCCCTACCTCCTGGCCTCCGCGGCCCGGCTCCGCAAGCGGGCCGAGGCCCGCGGAAGGAAGCGGGAGCTGGCCGGGACCCAGGACCGCCTCCAGGAGGCCTGGCTCCGCCTGGAGGCCGAGGCCCTGGATTCGGACCTGGGCGTCGAGCAGCGGGACCGGCTCGCGGCGATCCTCTCCCGGGGACGCACCCTCGCCCATCGGGCCCTGGCCCAGGGCCAGGCCCTGGTCCAGCCTCCGCCCCAGGAGTCCGGCGAGGGCTCCCCCTGGAATCCCGGAGGCCTTCCGTGAACAAGGTCGTCGTCGCCACCCGCGGCTCCCTCCTGGCGGTCTCCCAGGCCCGCTTCCTCGTGGAGCACCTGGAGGCCCGCGGCTACGAGGTGGACTGGCGGAAGTTCACCACCTCCGGGGACCAGTGGCTCCAGGGCCCCCTCGGCAAACAGGCGGGCCCCGCCTTCTTCACCAAGGAACCGGGGGAGGACCTCCCGGCGTGCCAGCCTGCCCCTC